>JALUQR010000219.1 GCA_027017505.1 bacterium | reverse complement strand
TGCGGTTGGCGTTACCTGCCACGCCTGAGAGATGCCCTGCGCAAAGAACTGGGACTGAAAAAGGAGGTGGCAGCCTGATGCCGAATCGGAGCCGCTACAGAATTTCAACTAAAAATGGGATTGACTCGTACGGAAGGCACCTATGAGAATCCAAAAGCTACTTATACAGAATTTCAAATCCATTAATAACTCCGGCGAATTCACTTTGGAGCCTAAGATCACGACAATTTTAGGAAAAAATGAATCTGGAAAAACAAATATTCTTAAAGCACTAGAATCCTTTAACGAGGGTTATGAATATAAAGAAAAGGATTTATGTACATACTCTGAAGCTACAAAGAAATTAAAATTAGGCGAGATTTCCGCGGAAGATGTTCCCGTCATTACTATATGGTTTGAGGTTGATAAAGAAGATAAGGAAAAATTAAAAGACTTACACCCCCTGGCAAAACGAATCAAAGAACTTAAAATTACTAAGCATTTTGATAACAGCTATAAAATAGAAACACCAGATATTGTTTCAGATTTAGAAAAGCTTAAGGAACAAAAAGAGAAAAAAATAGAAAAATGTCTTGTAGAAATACGCACTATATTGAAAGAACTAAAAGATTGTCTAATTAGTCATATAAGTAGGCACTCTCCGTTTGCTATGGCCCAAGCTAGTTTTGAACAGATTTTAGATGACATGAATTCCTATGATCCGTATGATGATGAAGAAGGCATAGATGCCGCTTTTGCAGGTTTTTACCAAAAATTGAGAGGATTACAAAACAAAGATAATGTAATACAAGCTGACATTGAAAGTTTTATTGTTAAAATTGAAGAAAAAAAGATTCAGTTGAAAGAGATCATTGATAGTGATAACGAAAGTTGGATAGACGAGATTTTAACAATATTGCCGACACTTGTATATTTTGATACTACAGAGGAACTAACAGATAAAGTTTCTGTAAAGGAATTTTTACAAAAGAGGGATAAATATAAAACTCTTGATAATCTCATAACTCTTGCTGGACTTGATGTCGAACGCTTAAAAGATTCAGAACATTATGATAGACAACTTGCCGAAAAGGAAGCATCAACTACTATTACAGGCTTGATAAACGAATCATGGGAGCAAGAAAAAGTATCAATAAAAGTGACATTAAACTCTGGGGATATAGTGGTTTCCATTGAGGACGAAGTAGGAACATTAGGTCCTCCAAGCAGTAGAAGTCAAGGATTCCAGTGGTTTCTGTCTTTTTATATTAATTTTACAGCAGGTTCTAAAGGTGAATATAAAAATACTATAATTTTATTAGATGACCCTGGGGTGTACTTACATCCTTCTGGCCAGAGAGATTTACTAAAAACACTTGAAAAGTTATCTGAATCGAATCAAATTATATTCTCCACCCATTCTCCTTTTCTTATCGATAGAAATAGATTAGAACGAATCAGGTTAGTTTACAAAGAGGAGAATAGAATAGGAACAAAAATCGAAGAAAAATGCTATAAAGCAAAGAGCGATATTAAATATGATTCTTTAGAGCCTCTCAGAGCTGCTATAGGAGTTACAATAGGTGATTCCTTGTTCTTGACAAAAAAGAATATATTAACAGAAGGACTTTCAGATGAAATAATACTAAGGACTTTTTCTCATATTTGTAAAAAGAATGAGAAAAATTATTTGGACCTAGACAGAATCTCTATTTTTCCTACTGATGGGGCTAGAAAGATGCCATACTTTTCGATGTTGTTAATTAAAGAAAATGTAAATTTTGTTGTGTTGTTAGATAATGACAAAGAGGGTAGAAAAACTGCTAAGGAACTTAAAGAAAAATTTATGGTTGACGATAACACCATTTTAACACTTGATAAAATTATAGAAGACCCTGGCGTAGACTGCGAAATTGAAGATCTTATAGATTTTAAACTATATCTGCGTGCTACTAATGAGGCGTATAGCGAAATTCTACGTAGTAAAATAAGAAGCCCTAAGATAAAAGAAAGTGATTTAGAAGAAAAAAAAGTTGCAGCTCTTAGAAAGTTTTTTAAAACGAATAACTTAGGTAATTTTGACAAAATAAGGGTTGCACAAAAACTATCATCAATCTTAATTACCGAAGAGATAAATGTTGATTTGGAAGTATGGGATAAGCTTTTTAGTATTATAAATGCTAAATTAGGCTGACTATTAAGGGACTGTCTACCAAGCTGTGTAAGTAATTCTTTCTTTATTCTATCCTATCTTCAAAAAGAAGGACAAATTATGAGCAGATAGAACTCCAGTCCCCTTTTTTAAGATAAGTGTGTACAGTGCTAGTATTCACCTGACACTACCGTCCCCTGGCGGGGTCTCCGCTTAAGCCGCTTTCTTTACCTTCTTCACCTCCTCTCTTTTGGTCTTCGGCAGGCCGTCGACGAAGGCCTTGTACGGCGTTCTGCCGTTCATGTTCCTGCCCTGGTGATAACGTATCATATTTTTCGCACAATTGATTGAGTGGATCATGGTGACCTCTAATCTGGTAGAATAGATTTACCCAAAAACCAACCAGAGGAGGTGCACCATGACCCAGAAAGATTATACCACAAAAAGTGGTAAGATAATCCAGATCAATGAGTCCCAGGTAAAGGAGCATCTCAGCGAGATAGTGAGAGGCACTGTTCAGGAGACTTTGAATCAGTTGCTTGATGAAGAAGCTGATAGGCTCTGTAACGCTAGGAGATACGAGCGTAGCTCTTCAAGGAAAGACACCCGTGCGGGCTATTATCGGAGGAAGCTACACACCCGTGCAGGTGAGGTTGAGTTAAAGGTGCCCAAGTTGCGTACCCTCACCTTTGAAACCGCCATCATAGAGAGATACCGCAGAAGAGAGAGCTCTGTTGAGGAGGCACTTATAGAGATGTATCTTGCGGGGGTATCTGTGAGGCGTGTTGAGGACATAACGGAGGCGTTATGGGGCACCCGTGTTAGTGCTTCCACCGTATCCAGATTGAATGCAAGGATTTACAAGACCATAGATGAATGGAGGAAGAGGTCTATAGAAGGAGAGCATCCGTATGTGTATCTGGACGGCATATCGCTGAAGCGGAGCTGGGGCGGAGAGGTAAGGAATGTGAGTGTGTTGGTAGCAGTTGGTGTTGATGAGGGTGGTTATAGGGAGATACTCGGGGTATGCGAGGGTGCGAAGGAAGACAGGGAGAGCTGGAGTAATTTTTTGAGGCATTTGAAGGAGCGAGGTTTGAAGGGGGTTAAGTTGTTTGTATCAGACAGGTGTATGGGTTTGATAGAGAGTATAGGGGAGTTTTACCCTGCTGCGAGGTGGCAGAGGTGTGTGGTACATTTTTACAGGAATGTATTTACCTATGTGCCTAAGGGTAAGGTCAAGGAGGTAGTGTTGATGTTGAAGGCTATACATGCCCAGGAGGATAGAAGAGAGGCTTTGAGGAAGGCTAAGCTTGTTGTTGAGAAGCTGCGGGGAATGAAGCTTAAGAATGCTGCGGAGAGAGTTGAGGAAGGGATAGAGGAGACGTTGAGTTATTATGCTTTTCCTAGGGAGCACTGGAGGCGTATAAGGACGAATAATCCTCTTGAGAGGGTTATGCGAGAGATCAGGCGCAGGACTAGGGTGGTGGGGTGTTTTCCTGATGGTGAGTCTGCGTTAATGCTTGTGGCAGCAAGGCTTCGCCACATAGCCGGTACGAAGTGGGGTATGAGGCAATATCTTAAGATGGAGAGGATAAAGGAACAGGAAAGTGACGTATCGATTGCTTAGCTCAGTACCAGATGAGGTCACCAGAAAAATGTGCGAAAAATTCTTGACGCTACCTCCATTCACAATAGACAAAATCATAGGTGTAGACGGAGTATGGTCAGTTTATGGGATCGGATTTTAAGGGCATGTGTATTTCATGTATTTTATGGACACCCAAACAATAGGTGAAGAAGTTGAGAATCCAATATCTGGTGCCTTCCCTCCACACCTCGGGTTATTCCTCACCATCACCTCACCCCACCCGCTGTGATAAAACTGTGATAAAATTATCACAATTGGATGGAAAATATGGAATTATTGGAAGTATCGGAATGCCACATAACTCTTTGATTTTAAAGGCAAAAAGGGGAAACCAGCCAGAAATCAGGACCCTTTGATTTTTCCCTTTTTCGGTCTCATAACCCGAAGGTCGTAGGTTCAAATCCTACCCCCGCTACCATACTGATTCCCGCACCTTTTGGGTGTGGTTTGAGATACGAGGGCCTTGGTCGGAAGCCGACCGGGGCCCTTTTTGTTTGAGTTTTTGGCGGATTTTTAATAAAATTAGCTTGCAAGTGTGCTGGCAAAGAGCAGTGCCCTGTTTTTTTCAGAAAGAACTATTCTCTGCTGATAACGGTTCTTTTTGAGAGGAAAACTAATGAGAGAAAAGAGGAGAATTAATGCCGTAAATCTCGAACTTCTTCTAAGACCAACAACTTTCAGCAGTACGATTCTTGCCGAGATGTGGGATGGGTTGGGTCTTCTGGAGCGCGTTAGCGTTCTTCTTCGTTTTTTAGAAGAATCACGTGGGCTATTTGGAGAAAAAATGAAGATAAAAGTACTGAACGACCCGAGTCCAGTTGTGCGCATGCTTGCGGTAAGGTGTTGTCATATCATAGAAGAATATGAGCCAGATCTGTACGCCAAGCTGAAAGCTGATCCATCGGCTTTAGTCCGGGCCGCGATGAATTCTGATGTCCCTCTTTTTGACAAGGAAGAATTTGGCCTTCTGAGTCATATCGAAAGGCTCGGCGTTATAGCTCTTTCTGATTATGTATGGGAAGAGGAATTCGCGGAATTCATCGTTGACGGACTGCAGAGCGCCGCACTGCAAGAAAAGGAGGCTGCTGAACTTGTTGTCGAGTTCGTAAGGAATCCTAAACTGCTTCATGGAAAAAACCGTGAACCCGAAGATGGCTTGGACTGGTACTCCATGAATAAAGCATTTGAGGCGATCTGGAACCTCACAACCTGTACACCTGCACGTGTTCACCATGCGATCGCATGGGAGTATCCTCTGGAAATAGGCGACAGCGTTATTCCCGACGAGATGCTGAACCGTATGAGCAAGCATGCCATTAAGGCTCTTGTGTGGCGTCGGTACAAACCCCTGCTGGAGCTTATTGAATCTGCTCCCGAGCGATTCAGTGAGGAAATTAAACAAGCCGTGCAACAATCAGCGGATGTGGAGCAAAATAGGCAACCTGTGTACTCTGATCTTGATGCCTTGCGGGAGGAATTCAGCCAGTTTCGTCACGAAACGACCGAACGATTAGATGCGTTGTTACGGTACCTTTCGAGACATACGGGCTGAAGGAGCAGGATGCCGGAGATAAGCAGGTTTTTCGGGATTGTTATCGCCATGTTCCACGGCGACCATAACCCGCCGCACTTCCATGTGCGGTACGGAGAGTACAGATCGGCCATAAGGATAGAGGACTTCGCGGTTCTGGAGAGGAATCTTCCGCCGAGGGCCTTGGGGCTTGTCATGGAGTGGGCGGAGATACACAAGGGAAGAGCTCTTGAAAGACTGGGAGCTGGCCAGGGAGAACAAGCCGCTTCTCCGGATAGAGCCGCTTAAATGAAGGGGGTTAAGCCATGTATGACGTTGTAGAGGCAAGATATGTCGATGGGTACAGGATAGAGGTCGCCTTTGAGAACGGCAGGAAGGGGATTGTAGATTTCAAGGACTATGTTGGGAAGGGAGGCGTATTTGGCCGCTTTGCGGACTTGGATTACTTCAAGAAATTCCGTATCAACAAGGAACTGGGCGTGCTTTGCTGGCCCGATGATGTGGATATCGCTCCCGAGACCCTATACCACGAGGCGACCGGAGAGCCTCTGCCCGACTGGATGGAGACTGTCCGCCGAACTGTATAAGTAGTTTTCCCTCATTGTATCCTATCCTCAAAAAGGATGGCAAGCTGGCTGTAGATAGAAGCCCAGTCACTTAGGGACTGTCCACTTCCTGCGTTGAGCTAATTTTGAGATTGACACGGTTTGGTGGACAATCCCCCTCCTCTGTATGCAAATCCATCCACCGGGCCTTAGTTGGTTTATCTCTTCATTACCAGCACAAAGCCCTTCTAAAAGGTCTCAGAGGTTCTTCCTCTCCGGCCCGAATCTGCGTGCCTTTATCCACTCAAGTATTTCCCTCTCTTCGAATCTCACCGTTCCATCCACTCTGTAAGCCGGGATTTCCCCTCTCTTTGCCCATTCGTAGACAGTGGATACAGAAACCCTGAGTATCCCTGCAACCTCTCTGGCAACCAGCAGTTTCATCTTCAACCCTCCATCAAAAAAGTTTGTTCGATTATATATTACATTAAACCAGCATCTTTTGAGGAAGGGGGTAGAATAAAATCCGCCTGATCTGGCTTCGAAAACAGCGGAATGAAAGATCAGGGGTAGAAAAAACACACCACAGGATATAGGGCTTTGTTTCCCTGTCTCTCTCCTGCTATAATCAGACCCTGAGGAAGCCGAGTCTGGGGAGCTGGAGGCATAAGATGGAGGGCTCTCACAAAAATAATATCTTCATCGTGATCTTTCTATCTGGCATTCTTTTTTCGCTCGTCGTCCTTTACGGCTGTGTGGCAGGAGGTCCTGCCTTATTGAAGAACCCCCTGAGGACCGAAGGGGAGAGGGAGATACTGATTGCCAGGGATATTGGAGGTGGGTTGGGCTTTTCCCTTATAAGGTGGTGTGGGAATAAGGCACTTCTCATCTACGGCGATGAATTCGGCACCCAGTGGGTGGACCTGAAGGGCAACAGGGTTACAGTAAGCACAAAGGGCACCGATTATCCCGTAGATTGTACACCCGATGGAGAATGGGTCATATACAGGGATAGAAAAAGTGCACGGCAATACAGGGACAGGCTGGGCAGGATTCCAGAAGACATGGTGGATGAGGGACCTGGCTGGCACGGAACCGTTGTGGACCTCTATCGCTACGAAGTGGCTACTGGCACAAGGCATAAATTCGCAGTCGTGCGAGACGATAGCGGGAGTCTGGTCTCTCCCGACGGGTCGAAGGTTTTGCTCGGCAATAGCCACGAGCGCACCATAGAGATGCCAGAGCCAGAATGGGAGAAGCTATGGTTGAGCAATGCATGGTTCTACGATAATACCCTCTGGTTTGCCGACTCCTCGGGCATAGTAACCCGCATATGGGGGGATGGCTCAGCCCTCGGTGTGGAGTTCTTCGGCGATGGGGGCTGGGCAAAGGAATTCAGCCTGGAGGAACTCAGCGGAGGGAAGAGGCCAGGTGTCAGCATCACCCTTGAAGCAGTGGACAAGGAGAACAGGATTTATCTTACCCTGTCAGAGACTCCCCTGGAAGCGAAACGATGGGGCTGGACAAGACATCGCTTTCTGCAGTGTGTGATCAGGAACAGGAAGATCGCCTGCAAAGAGCTGGGCAGACTCGATGAGCACGGAAGGCGCATCACTACTCTTATCCTCTTGCCCGACCGAGAGGTTATCTTTAAGAGGGAGGGGGATCGCTGTATACGCCGTCTTATCCTGCGTAAAACCGATGCTCAATGTGTTGTTGATACCCGCTACGGTGAAGCCCGTTATCGTGCGGTCGAGCTGATCGATGTCTCTCCCGATGGAAGGTGGATGGCTTTTCTTCGTAGCAAGACACCACCGAAACAGAGTGGCAGGTTCTATGTCTATCACCTGGACCTCTTTGTAAAAGAGATTTCCAGGGATTGATAACGATTGAGGGGGTCAAAGATGGAGAAGAAGACGATAAAGCTCTACTTTGAAAAGCCCTGTAGCGCCGGGGTCAACCTGAAGGGCGGCCAGTTCGGCGCTCCGAGAGACAGGGGCCGCCGCCGGCATATGGGGCTGGATTTCTTGTCTTACAAGGAACCTGTCTATGCAAGTGAAAGCGGGGTGGTCGTCTATTCTGGCGTAAGAGAAGGCTCAACAACCAGGACCAACTATGGGCATACTATCGTCATTGACCATACCCCTGAAATACCCTGCGGCCAAAGACACATATACACGCTTTATGCCCACCTTGACAAAAGGACCGCATACAGAGGGCAGAAGGTGAGAAAGGGCACTACGATTGGTATATCAGGTAATTCAGGGACACAGGCCTATTACAAGGGGCTAAGACAGAGTTTCCACCTTCACTTCGAGGTAATAGAGGCCGACAGGGGTTTCGATTGGAGTAGAGGCTGGCCCGCGGATTTGCGCACGGACCACCGCAAAGACCCTGAGGGTTATCTTAATATAATAACGACCATAGAGTACGAAACCGACGAAGACTCGACGGACACCTTCGGCGGATGCAATCCTTTCGCCATGCCATCAGGCTGGATCGACAGATGGTAGACCGTCTATGGGCTAACATGGCGCTCCAATCCTTCACCTGTTGCAGAAGAGCCCTGGGGAAGTACGGGCAGACCTTGGTAACGGGGGTAGGAAAAAATGGATAAAGCCAATTCTTGGCATAACTCCAGAACCACTCTATGCCATTAATGTGGCTCCATCCCTTAGGTCTACCACCATCTTTTTTGACCACGATATGGTCTCCCCTTACCGCAAGAGAACCATAGGCACGCCACTCATCAGTGTAGTAAAGACTCCCCGGCCTGGTATGTTCTCTAACACGCCTGATGACTTCCTCGCCCTTGCGTCCCTGAAGCTGTTGAGCGGGGCATATCCTCTGCAATTAAAAAATTTGGTGATTGTAAAAGATTTGCCACCACAATAGAATGGTGGCATGGATACAAAGTCATTTGAAGTACAGGTGTAAACAATGTGGTTATGAGTTCTCGGACTTCAGCGGCAGATGGATAGGCAAGCTGAACATATCATGCAGGGACTGGTTGTGGCTGGTAAAACTCTTTGAGCTTGAGCTATCTTCAAGGAAGATAGCCACACAACTCGGGCTAAGTCATCCGCTGTTTCAAAAGGATAAGAGAGGCAGAGGTGCTGCTGGAAAAATCCCCATTTTTGGTATACTCGAGTGTAATGGGATTGTGAAGGTAGAGGTATTGAAAAGGGTTAGTGCCGAGAGCATATTGAATCTTGCGATAAAGACAGTGAGGAGGAGCAGTATAGTTTATACGGACAGGTACAGGGGCTACGATGCCTTGATGTTCTGCGGGTATCGGCATGTCAAGATAGACCACACGAGATACTTTGCCAGGGGAAGGGTCTACATAAACGGTGTCAAGGGTTTCTGGAGTTTTGCCAAGGAACGGCTTATAAAGTTTCATGGTATCTCCAAGGAGAAGTTTCCAGTGTACTTGAAGGAGATGGAGTTCAGATACAATAACAGGGATAGGCCATTGTTCCCTATATTGATTCAATGTCTGTGTGATTTGATGGAAAAAATCGTTTATAATTACCTAAGGTGATATGGTGGGATACGAGAAAGACCATTTCCGCTTGACACCCTCATTCTACCTTTGTAGAATATCTACATGAAGAAGAAGTCCGTAAAAAAGCCACTTTCGGGCCGTCCTCTCGGGGAGCTTGAGCTGAGCATACTCAAGGCTCTGTGGAAGACAGAAGAGCTTACGGGTAAGGAGGTCTGGCAGGAGGTCAAGAGGGTGCGAAGGGTGGCACTCACAACGGTTCTTACTGTTCTTGAAAGGCTTGTAAGTAAGGGCCTTATCGAAAAGAGAAAGGCAGAGGGACTTTTTGTCTACAGAGCCCTTATCGGTGCAGAGGAGTTTACACGGGGGGTGTCAGAAAGACTTATAAAAGACTACATGGATGTTGCGGGCACATCCCTTGTTGCAGGATTCGTGGATGCCCTTGAGTCCGCAGACCCCGAGTTTATAGAGAGGCTTGCTTCCTTCATAGAGGAGAAAAAGAAAGAGAAGAAAAGATGAGAAAGCCCCGTTATCTGAGAGAAGCCCTTTTGAGCTTTCTTGGTGCTGTGGGTATGGCAGTGGTGGTCTTTCTTTCTGTGACCGCACTGGTTCACCATGGTGCGGGAAAGATACTGGGGCTTACCATACTTGCAAAGGAGGCTGTAGCCTGCTGTGAGACCATCTTTTCTGTATGTCTACTTAGCCCCACCATGGCAGGTGCCATAATGCCATGGGTGGGCATGGGCATGGTCGGGGTGGGTTTTCTCATGGCATCGCTCAGGGCGTTGAGGGCATTTTATCTTAAGAGAAGGTTTCTCAAAGGGCTTGTGCCAATATCCCTTAAAGAATTTCCTCTTCTTGAGAAGCTCTCTAAAACGAATGGCATCACCATAATCCCCTTTGAGGATGGGGCAATAAAGACCGCATTTACCATGGGGTTGATTCATCCTGTGGTCTATGTATCGGGTGGGCTTACAGAAGAGCTCGATGAAGAGGAGTTGAGGGCTGTCCTTTTCCACGAGCTGTACCATGCGAGAAAGCGGGATCCCCTCAGGGCCTTTCTTCTTACCTTCATAAAGGACATGTTCTTCTTTTTACCCCTTGGTGGGTATCTTCTCGAAAGGTTCTTCGTTGCAAAAGAGCTTGCTGCAGACGAAGGAGCGGTATCCATGTCTGCAAGCCCCTTTGCCCTTGCAGGTGCACTTGTAAAGTTATTGAGGGTAAAGTCCACCCCTCTATCCTTTGCCATACCCATTGTGGATAGAAGGGCACTGGTGGAAAGAAGGGTAAAGGAGCTTCTTGAACCAGGGAGCGGAAAAACTTCCCTGCCTGCAAGCATCATAATTGCAACCATCATCATGGCAGGCCTTCTTCTTGCAAGCCTTACGCTTCCACTCTACGCAGGGTCAGGAAGGCTTGAGCGCTGTAACCACGAATACTGCCTTTCAAAAGAAAGCGTGTGCCCCTCAGATGCCACAAACTGCCAGAAGGTCTGCGAGAGGATGGAGAGGATGTAAATAAAGAAAATTTTTTTAAATAGTTATTCTACAATTGTAGAAAATGGAACTTAAAACCTTAAAACTCTATATCCTTATCTTCATCCTCTTCCTTCAGGGCTGTGGCACATCTTACAGGGCAGACTGGCGGGAATACGAGGACCTTAAAGAGGTATTAAAGGCCAGCTATACTGAAAGCCCCCGCGGTAAGGACCCTCTTTCAGCCATAGAAGAGCTTACACCTGAAACCGCCATAGCCATTGCCTTGAGGCACAATCCCTCGCTTTCTTCCATAAGGGAAAGGATAAAGGAAAGCCTTGAGAGATACCCGCAGGCAGTCGCCCTCGATGACCCCCGTCTCAATGTGGGGCTTTATCCTGAAGGGAGTGCCTACAGGGTGGGTATAAGCCAGAGATGGCCCTTTCCGGGAAGGTTATCCTTAAGGGGTGAGGTGGTCCTCAAAGAGGTTGAAGAAGGGCTTGAGGGGCTTGAGGTGACAAAACTTGAGCTTATCTACATGATAAGGGTGAGCTTTTCTGAGCTCATCTATGTAGAAAGGGCAATAGAGATCGTGGATGAAGAAAGAAGGCTTCTTAAAGAGCTTAAAGAGAGTGTAACCACGATGTATGAAGAAGGTGGCGTGGGGCTTGAGGATGTGCTTTCTATAGAAACGAAACTTGCAAGGATAGAACACAAAAGAATCATCCTTGAAAGAAAATGGAACACCTTGAGGGCAAAACTCAACACCCTCATGGCCAGACCTGCAAGTGCAGGGCTTCCTGAACTCAGGCCACCTCCTCTTACCCCTATAACAACCGATATAGACACCCTTATGAACATAGCCCTTGAAAACAATCCCCGTATAGAGAAAGCCCGTAGAGAGCTCGAAGGGGCAGAGGCTGACCTAAGGCTTACAGGGCTTAAGTACTACCCTGATTTCACCGTTACCGCAGGCTACAACACCGCTTGGATGGATGAGGACTTAAGACCATTCATGGGTGTGGGTATAAACATACCCATAGGAACGAGGGTAAGGGCAGAGATAAGAGAGAAGAGGGCAAGGCTAAGCAGTATAGGGGATAGCCTTCGGGCAACGATTGACCGTGTGGAAGAAGAGCTTACTTCTCTCCGTGAAAGACTCCTTGAACTTGAACATGCAAAAAGGCTCTTCGAAGAAAGGCTCATCCCCACTGCAGAGCTTACACTAAGGACCGCCCTTACATCCTACAGAGAAGGTAGAGGAGACTTTACAACCCTTATGGATAGTGAAAGAGAGATCTTTCACTTAAGGCTTGAATACGAGCGCATCCTTACAGAAACACTCATTACCATTGCAGGGCTCAATAAAATCCTGGGGAAAGAAAGATGAAAGAAGTCAGGGCGTTTCTTTTCATACTAATACTTGCAGGACTTTTAACGGGGATAGCCACAACCCCCTCCCATGGCTCGCTCATTGAAGGCCTTAAAGAGTGGGCAGGGCTTAAAAAGGCAGAGAAGAAAAAGACCATCTACTTCTGCCCCATGCATCCACAGATAAGAAGGGATGAGCCAGGGCTATGCCCAATATGCAACATGGAACTCGTTGAGATGAAAGAGGAGAAAACTGAAGACACGCTGAAACTCACCTCCTACCAGATTCAGACCCTTGGCATCGAGTTTGAAAGGGTTGAGAAAAGACCGCTCGTAAAAGAGATATACACCACTGGCAGGGTCTCAACAGATGAAAGGCTACTTCGCACCATATCTGTCTGGATAAAGGGTAAAAGTAGAATCGTAAGGCTCTTTGCAGACTTCACGGGAAAGACCATCCAGCGGGGTGAACCCCTACTTACCCTCTACAACCCGGAGCTTGTAACGACCCAGCGGGAATACCTGACCCTCCTTAAGGCTGGCACAGACAAAGCCCTCATAGAGTCTGCCCGAAGAAGGCTTGAAAGCTGGGGCATAACGGAAAGGGAGATAAAAAGGATAGAACGCATGGGCAGGCCCCTTAAGGAGCTTACCATATACTCACCAGTTTCAGGCACCGTGATGGAACTGCTCGTGCGTGAGGGGCAGTATGTTGAAGAGGGCACACCCCTATTTAAAGTTGCAGAGCTTGAAAAGGTCTGGATAGAGATAGACCTATACGAGGACGATATTTCATACATACAGGTGGGAACCCCTGTTGAGGTAATACCAGAGACCGGCAGGGGCACAATCCTTAAAGGAAGGATAGAGTTCATAGACCCCGTGGTGGATAAAAGAAGGCGCACCGTAAGGGCAAGGCTTACAGTTGAAAATAGAGAGGGGTTGCTCAAGCCCGGCGGGTTTGTAAGGGTTAAGGTGAAAAGCAGGGTTGGTAGAGTTCTGTCCATGCCAGAGGGTGCTGTCGTATTTACAGGCAGAAGGGCTATCGCCTTCGTGCACGAAGAAGATGGGATCATAAAGCCTGTTGAGGTAAGGGTGGGTAGAAGATGGCTCTACATGGAAGAGGGCCACAGGCGATACCACGAGGTGCTCGAAGGACTTGAAGAGGGCGATAAGGTCGTATCAAAGGGAACATTCCTCATCCTTGCAGAGGCAAGCCTTGAGGGCATGCTCGAAAGATTCCACGGGAAAGAAGCTCCTTCTAAATCCCTTCCAGCAGGGCTTGAAGAGACCCTTGAAGAGATACTCAAACCCTATGAAGAGATAAGAAAGGGGCTTGCCCATGACGAGATAAAAGAGACTGGCAGGCACGCAGAAACACTTCTTCGTATCCTTGAGAAAACCCAACCATCCCTCAAGCCACTCTTTAAGGATCTAAAAAAGGCGATAGAGGAGCTGAAGAAGGCAGAAACCCTTAAGGGCGCAAGACGAGGATTTTCAAAAATCAGCAAGGCCCTTATAGAGCTTATCAGGCGATACAATCTGTCCATCGCTCATGCCTTCTACTGCCCCATGGGAGAAGAAAGTTTTGGCTACGGCGGCTGGCTACAGCCATCTGAAACACTGGAAAACCCCTACATGGGTAAAAAGATGTCAACTTGCGGCAGAGTGC
Organism: bacterium; assembly: GCA_027017505.1. Lineage (GTDB taxonomy): Bacteria > Desulfobacterota > GWC2-55-46 > GWC2-55-46 > DRQE01 > DRQE01. The sequence goes on along the minus strand of JALUQR010000219.1, from coordinate 5,082 downwards.
TTGAGGATGTGCCATGATAGGTAGACTCATCGAATGGTGCATAAATAACAGGCTTTTTACCTGCATCCTGTACATTGCAATAACCCTTGTCGGTGTGTGGGCAATCTACAATACCCCGCTCGATGCCCTGCCCGAGCTGTCTGACACACAGGTCATAATCTCAACCGAGTGGATGGGCCATGATCCCGAAACAGTGGAGGACCAGGTAACCTATCCCATAACAACTGCCATGCTTTCTCTACCAGGGGTAAAGGATGTGCGGGGGTTTTCATATTTTGGGCAGTCCTTCGTTTATGTCATATTCGAAGACGGGGTGGACCTTTACTGGGCAAGAAGCAGGGTGCTCGAACATTTAAGCGGCCTTAAAAAGGAGCTTCCAGAGGATGTAACACCCAGCCTTGGTCCAGATGCAACAGGGCTTGGATGGGTATTCATCTATACGGTGGAGGATAGGGGCGGAAGGGTTGACCTTTCAGAGCTCAGGGCACTTCAGGACTTCTACATAAGGTATCAGCTCATGAGCGTGCCAGGGGTCGCAGAGGTTGCAACAGTGGGCGGGGTTGAAAAGGAGTATCAGGTTGTGGTTGAGCCTGAAAGGCTTGAGTACTACCGCATATCCACAGGGGATGTCATCTCTGCCATAAAGAATAACAACAGGGACTTTGGCGGTGGGGTGATGGAGGTCTCTGGCGCAGAGTTCATGATACGCGGTAGAGCCTACATAAAGGGCATAGAGGACATTGAAGGGATAGTTGTAAAGACAGAGGGGGATGGAACCCCGGTTCTATTGAAAGACATAGGGGTTGTAACAGTTGCACCTTCAATAAAGCGTGGTATTGCAGATAGAGACGGTGTGGGAGAAGTCGTTGCAGGCATAGTCGTTGCCCGTTACGGGGCGGATGTGCCGGGTGTTATAACAGAGGTTAAGGAGAAGCTTAAAGAGATTTCAGGAGGACTTCCAGAGGGCGTTGTAATAAAGCCTGTATACGACAGGTCAGAACTTATAGACAGGGCGACCCATACGCTCAAAAAGAAGCTTCTTGAAGAGATAGCCATCGTAACACTTGTGGTCTTTGTATTTCTTCTGCATGTAAGGTCTTCTCTTACAGCATGTGTAACACTGCCCGTGGGGGTTCTCATTGCCTTCATACTCATGCACGCATTGGGGATGAGTGCCAACATAATGAGCCTTTCCGGGATTGCCATCGCCATAGGTGCCATGGTCGATGCAGCGGTGGTGCTCGTTGAAAACACCCACAAGCATATCGAAAGGGAGGGCGGTAATGTGGGAGGGGCCAAAAGGATAGGGCTTGTCCTGAGGGCATCGAAGGAGGTTGGCCCTGCGCTCTTCTTCTCTCTACTCATTATAACCGTGTCATTTCTACCTGTATTTGCACTGAAGGACGAGGCAGGCCGTCTTTTCAAGCCCCTTGCATGGACAAAGACCTTTTCCATGGCAGGCTCTGCCCTTGTATCGGTAACCCTTGTGCCTGTCCTCATAAGCCTCTTTGTAAGGGGAAGAATAAGGGCAGAGAGAGACAATCCTGCAAGTAGAGTTCTTATGAGGCTATACATGCCCGTTATAAAATGGGTGCTCAGGTATCCAAAGACTGTGGTCATCTGTGCTGTGGTTATAACAGCCCTTACCTACATACCCTACTCAAGGATAGGTGGAGAGTTCATGCCACCCCTGAAAGAGGGGGACATCCTCTACATGCCAACAACGATACCCGGGCTTTCTTCCGGCGAGGCAGGTAGAGTGCTACAGATTCAGGACCGCCTTCTTAAAAGGTTTCCAGAGGTGGAGGTGGTGCTGGGTAAAATAGGTAGAGCCACAACCCCGACTGACCCAGCCCCCCTCAACATGGTTGAAACCCATGTGATACTAAGGCCTGAAGAGAACTGGCCTGAAAGGATCATAGAAGAGGGCTACATCGAAGGGCTTGCAGAAGGGGTGCTCAAGGGGCTCAAAGAAAAGGGAGTGCTTAAAAAGGACATAAGCGTGCAGGATGTGGCAGAGGGGGTTGAGGATAAGGTCCGCTGGAAGATAAATAGCTGGATAAGGGAGGAGCTTGTAAGGGGTAGAAGTATGGAAGATATAAAAAGGAAGCTTCCCCAGAGGCTTAAAGAGGGTATCGGTAAAGAGCTTGAAGCCCGTGGCATCGGGGATGCAGGTAGAAGGGATACTCTCAAGGGTATTGTCTCTGGACTTCATATCCATGTGGCGGGGATACCCTTGAGGCGTCAGAGCTTCGAGGAGCTTACAAAGGTTGAGATGGACCGCCTTCTTAAAGTCCCCGGTATGCCCAACTGGTGGCTCATGCCCATAGAGACAAGGCTTGGCATGCTCACAACAGGCATGAAGGGTCTTTTAGGGCTTAAGGTAAGGGGTGATGCTCCCCGCGAGCTTGAACGCATAGCCCTTGAGGTGGAAAGCATCTTAAGGGATGTCCCTGGCACCCTCTCCGTCTCTTCAGAGCGTGCGATGGGTGGAAACTACCTCGATATAGTGCCAGATAGAAGGGCACTATCGAGGTATGGCTTAAGTGTCAAGGACATAGAAACCCTCATGGAGCATGTAATAGGTGGAAGGCCTGTAACGGAGACCATAGAGGGTAGAAGGCGCTATGCTGTAACGATAAGGTATCCGCAGGAACTGAGGGACGATCCTGAAAAACTAAAAAGGGTCCTCATCTCAACCCCTGAGGGCGGGTTCATACCCCTTTCTCATGTGGCAGGTGTTGAGATGCACGATGGTCCACCTGTTATAAAGAGTGAGAAGGGCATGCTCCTTGTGGATGTCCCCGTAGAGCTTGAAAGGGGTGTTGATATAAAGGGCTATGTGGAGAGGGCACAGCAGGCGATAGACGAGGCAATCGAGGGGGGAAGACTAAAACTTCCTTCTGGCTATTACATGGAATGGAGCGGGCAGTTTGAAATGATGGAGAAGGTAAGAAAGACCCTTACCTTCATCGTGCCCCTTACGGTGGCACTCGTCTTCGTGCTTCTCTATCTGAATTTCGGTAGACTCACAGAGACCCTCATAATAATGCTCTCACTACCTTTCAGCCTCGTTGGTGGTGTGTGGCTTATGTGTCTTCTGGGTTATAAGATGAGTGTTGCTACTGCAGTTGGTTTTATAGCCCTCATGGGACTTGCCGCAGAGACAGGGGTTGTAATGCTCATATACCTTGAGCTTGCCTGTAAGAGAAGAAGGGAAAGGGGAGAACTTAAGGGATGGGCTGAGCTCAAAGATGCGATGATAGAAGGTGCTGTCATGAGGATAAGACCAAAGGTGATGGTCGTAAGTTGTCTTATACTTGGGTTACTGCCCGTCATGTGGTCAACAGAGGTGGGCACACGGGCGATGCAGAGGATGGTTGCCCCAATGATAGGTGGGCTTGTATCATCCACCCTTTTAACCCTCATCGTCATACCCGCGGTATATGTGATGGTAAGAAGAAGGAAGATTTCTTAAGGGGCAGGCACTTGCTGAAAAAGGTGCCAGCCCCTTTTACCTTATTTGAAGCTACTTAAAGCGGTGTGCCGATACCTGCCTTTATAAGCCCCTCTCTTGTTACAGGTCCAGTTACGCAGCACTCTGCAAGCCTGCTATCTACCACAACCGAAGGAACCCTTGTTATACCGTATTCTCGAACCTTCTCAAGGCACTCGCCCGATTCGCAGACATCGTTCAGGTTATAGACTGTAACCTCGCAGTCAGGGCATCTGAGCTCCTCCACGAGCCTCACTGCCTCCTCACAGAGAGGGCATCCGCCTGTGAAGACCTCTACTTTTCTCTTTGCCATCCTGGTTCACCTCCTTTCGTTTGTTATTGTCTTACCACAGCTTTTGCATCCCTGAGCCCTTGTGATTTTAAGGTCTATTATTAGAGCTGCAATAAGCCCTGCTATCCCAACATTAAATATGACATCATCCCCTGTAACATACTTTCCCACATATAGCAGGACCGAAGAAATGCCACCCAAAATCAAAGGACGAATATCGCCGTGCACCCTCTTTGACCTCCATAGCCCTAAAAGACCTGCTACGAAAAATCCCACAAGCACAATCTTCATAACTCCTGCCTCAACCAGAAAGCCAAGCCCCAGGGCAGTAAGAAAGCCTCCAACGAGGGGATAACAGATGGGACAGAACTTGCCCACCGCGATAGAACCTATACTCCCGATATAGTTAGCTATCTTTCTCATGTGCCCTTTCAAGCCCTTTGAGTATCTCCTCAACCTCAGGGGCACCGTCCACACTGCATGAGCCTGCCTTTGCAGGTGGCATGCTTCTACCCGTTCTCACGCACACCCCATCAACAAGCACCGTTGGGGATGGAAAACCCCGCAGTGATTGAGGAGCAGTTTTATCCTCCATGTCAATCTCCCTCCAGCTCCGTGGAAGACCTGCCCTTTTGAGAGCGGTCTTGATGTTTCCTCTTGCCTCCTCTACATTGGGGCATCCCCTGAAATATAGTAAGAGGACCTCTGGCATCACTCTGTCTCCCCTGGTTTTTCAACCCCTGCTGTAAAGCCTGCCCCCTTAAGTGCGTCTATAAGCTTTTCTACATTTGCCACATCTTTTGCGTACTCTATCCGTGCCGCTCTGGTTTCAAAGTCCACACTCACCTTTTTTACCCCCTCCACCCCGTAAAGGGCCTTCTTTACCGCAGGTATGCACATCTTACAACTCATCCCCTCTACCTTCATGGTGATTCTTCCCATCTCCCCTGCCCACAGAGGGCTTATACCGATGAAGATAAAGAGCGTAAGGACTATGGCAGTTCTTTTCATCCTCGGGACCTCCTCTTTTTATTCCACAACCCATGCCACCGCATAGGGAAAACCGAATCCAAAGAGCGCAAACCCCACGAGGACCCAGAAAAGGGCTCTGTTTATCCTCAACGCCTTAGGGTTACACTCCTCGGCACACCTTGCGCCCTTACCATGGGCATAATGAAAGGCTATGGCAACGAAGATGAGGGTCAGTGCCAGCATGTAGGGTCTCAGCCAGTCAAGCCCTCGAAGAAACCCGAGCCCCGTTATGCCAAAGAGGATGAAGAGAAGGGGTCCAAGA
>JALUQR010000218.1 GCA_027017505.1 bacterium | reverse complement strand
GTCAGATGGTGTTGCATGGGGCAGTGCACTGCGCTCGCCAGATGCAACTATTATATCAAACGACAGCCTCTCTGCACCTGCCCTTCTCACGGTGGTCTCTATTGCCCAGGCAACATCCCTTTCTGTTTTTCCCAGAACCCCTCCTTTTTCAACCCTGCTGAACCCCCTGGATGCAATCCTTATGGCCTCTTTTATTCTGTCAAGCTCGTTGTTTTTCTTTCTCGCCCTTATCTTTTCGACTGTGCCTGAGATGTTTCTTATCCTTACTCCCTTAAGGCTTTTTTTAAATGCCATCCAGCGCTCGTAGCTCAGGGCTCTGCCCTCAAGCCCTATGGTTTTGAACCCCTTTTTTTTCACGAACCCTGCGATGTCCTCTGCCTCACGGCTGTATTTTTTTATCCTGACCCCTTCTGTCTCGGTGCGTGCCTGCAGTATGTAGCGTGAGTCTGTAAACAGCCAGCTACCATCCCTTGCGATAAGGAGCTGGGCGGAACTGCCGGTGAAACCGGAAAGATAGCGTATATTAACCATGTCAGAGATGAGCAGACAGTCTATCCTTCTTCTTTCGAGCTCCTCTTTAAGGTTTACAAGGCTTTCCTTCATGGTCAGGCCATAAGGTCATCACCTATGGTGGTTGCGACCCTGCGCAGAAGATACCTTCCCTTGCCCATGTTGCCGTTGTGCAGAAGCACCAGGGCCAGGAAATAGTCCTTACCCACAGGTCTCATGACCACCCTGTTGCGTTCAAGGCTTATAACCACCTCTTCCACCTCACCGAGTTCGAGCAGTTCCGATGCCCTTCGTATCTCTGCCATGACCTTTCCGTACTCCACACCCAGACTCTCTATATCACAGCTTGCACCCTCCTTGATGTAGTCCTGCACCGATATGCCATCCATACCCATCACCGTTGCAGCGTATCCACCCTCTACCTGTTCCACAATCTCCTTGAGTATCTTTTTAAAGTCCATAGGCCTATCCCCTCTTTTTTCTTCCCTTCTCTTCCAGTGTTTTTATCCTTTCTGCAAGGTGTGCATCTTCAGGGTTCGAGCCTGCCAGTATCCTGTATATCATAAGGGCATCCTCTATGTGCCCCTGTTTTTCCAGCACCTCTGCCATGGTGCGTGTAAAGAATATGTCGTCTTCTGGCCTGAGAAAGTTAGCCTTCATGGTTCTTACAGTTGTTTAAAGTTATTAAAGAATGCATCCCAAGTCAAGGCTAAACTTTTACCACACCTGAAAGATACTCCCTCAGGGTCTGTGGCCTGACCTCCCTGAGTGCTACCCTGCCTATACTTTCTACAAGCACGAACCTTATCTTACCATCTTTTACCTTCTTATCCAGCCTTACGGTATCTATAATACTCTCTGTATCGAGCCCCTGGGGTGCCCTTACTGGAAGTCCCAGTCGAGAAAGCAGTGTCTCTATTCTCTCAGGTGTTGTTCTGTCTGTGATACCCATATGGTAAGAGAGCCCTCCTGCCATGACCATACCGATACTTACCGCCTCGCCGTGTTTGTACTCCCTGTAGTGTGTGAGTGCCTCTATGGCATGGCCAAAGGTATGGCCGAAGTTAAGTATGCTTCTTAAGCCTCTTTCCCTTTCGTCTCTGCTTACAACCTCTGCCTTTATGGCACATGACCTTTTTATGGCCTCTATTATCGGGTCCTCCAGGGAGAGTAACCCCGTGGTGTTTTCCTCAAGAAAGCTAAAGAACCCTTCATCCCATATGACCCCGTACTTTACCACCTCTGCAAGGCCTGCCCTGAGTTCTCTTTTATCGAGGGTTTTGAGCACATCAGGGTCTATGAGCACCATCTCTGGCTGGTAGAACGCACCTATGAGGTTTTTGCCCCTCGGATGATTAACCCCTGTCTTTCCACCAACAGAGCTGTCCACCTGTGCCAGAAGTGTTGTGGGTATCTGCACATAGCTTACTCCCCTCAGGAATGTGGCAGAGACAAACCCTGCAACATCACCCACCACACCTCCGCCAAGGGCTATAATAACGCTTGAGCGCTCAAGTCTCTCTGCAAGAAGCCTGTCGTATATGGTTGCAACTGTATCCAGGTTCTTGTACTCCTCTCCATCAGGTATCTCCACCACAACGGGTATAAACCCCTCTTTTTTGAGCGATGAAAGAAGCCTTTCTCCATA
>JALUQR010000217.1:5061-7110 GCA_027017505.1 bacterium | reverse complement strand
GCTCGTTCCGGGTAAGGGCCTTTCTTCTGCCGAGTATCCTGTTAAAGAGGGTGGATTTGCCCACATTGGGTCTGCCCACTATGGCAACCACTGGTTTCACCTGTAGCCAAACTCCTTGAGCAGTCTTCTGTTCTTTGTCCAGTTCTTCTCCACACGCACAAACAGCTCAAGATAGACCCTACAACCCAGAAACCTCTCTATATCCTGCCTTGCACTGGTGCCTATCTTTTTGAGCATACTGCCACCTTTGCCTATCACTATGGCCTTCTGACTATCCCTCTCAACACTTATGACCGCATTTATCACCACAAGGTTTTTCTCCTTCTCTTCCCTGAATCCCTCGACCTGGACTGCCACAGAGTAGGGTATCTCCTGGCGTGTGAAGAGAAAGACCTTCTCCCTTATGATTTCAGACACTATGAACCTTTCGGGCTGGTCTGTAAGAAGCTCTTCGGGAAAGTACATGGGGCCTTCGGGAAGTATGCCCTTGAGCACCTCGAGAAGCTCTTCCAGCCCGTCTGCTGTAAGGGCTGACACCGGCACTATTTCTCTAAAGGGAAATATCTCCGAGTACTCCTTTATAAGGGGCAGGAGGGTGTGTTTTTTCACCAGGTCTATCTTGTTTATTGCAAGCACAACAGGGCAGTTAACCACCTTAAGGTGCTCCATTATGAACCTGTCATCCGGCATGACAGGCCTGTGAGCCTCCACCATGTAGAGCACCCCGTCGGTATCCTTTATGGAATTCAGTGCCTCACCCACCATGAACTCATTGAGCATGCCCTTTGCCCTGTGCATGCCAGGGGTATCAAGAAAGATAATCTGATAGTCCTCACCCGTTTTAATGCCCCTTACCACATTCCTTGTGGTCTGTGGCCTGGGTGATACTATGGAAAGCTTCTCACCCAGAAAGGCATTAAGGAGGGTGGATTTGCCCACATTGGGTCTGCCTATTATGCTTATAAAGCCTGACCTGAACTTCTTCTCTCCCATACTATTCAGAATAGCACCCACGGGATGGATAGTCAAAACCCATATAGGATTTGACACACACCTCTGGTAATATGATACAATATTCCCTATGAATACAGAGAACTTTATAAAAGAACTCAAGATTCACATCGAGGCAAGATACCCTGTGTTGTGGCTCGTCTCCTTTGAGGAGAGAAGGGTTGAAAAGATAGTGGAGGATGTTGCCAGGCAGATGGGCTTCAACTACTGGTGCTGGTCTGTCTCAAAGGGGCTTCAGGGTGGTGAGAAGAAAAAAAGAGAGTACATAGGAAGGGAAAAGGTCCTTCAGGCAATAGAGGAAAGAATCGTAAGGAGTGAGGACACAAACAACCTCTTTCTTCTAAAGGACATAGGTGGATACTTTCACTCTCACGAGTTCTTAAGAAGGTTCAGAGACCTTCCCGCTGTGATAGACGAACAGCGCTCGATAAACACCATATGCATACTCTCACCCACCCTGGGGGAGATACCTCCAGAGCTTGAAGAGGACATAGTGGTCATAGAGCTCAGTCTTCCTGACTACAACGAGATAGAGGAGATGGTCTCAAAGACCTATGGACACCTCATACCCAAAGGCTGGCCCTCTTCCACACGCTCTGTACTGTACAAGTCCCTTCAGGGGCTTTCCATGGACAACATAAAGAGGGTGGTCAGAAAGGCCATAAGCCTTAACAACGGGGTTCTGAACGAGGACTGCATAAAGTACATACAGGATGAAAAACAGCAGATAATAAAGAAACAGAAGATACTGGACTACTACCCCCATCGTGAGACCATAGACCACATAGGTGGTCTTGATGACCTCAAGAGATGGTTCATAGAGAGGGAGCACATATTCAGGTTGAGCAAGGATAAAATTGAGGCACTGGGGCTTGAGGTTCCCAAGGGTCTGCTCCTTATAGGTGTGCCAGGTTCTGGTAAGAGCCTCTGCTGTAAGGCACTGGCGGGTATATGGAATCTACCGCTTTTGAGGATGGATGTGGGAAAGCTCTTTGGCTCAACTGTTGGTGAGTCTGAAAAGAACATAAGGCGCTGTAT
>JALUQR010000217.1:0-5051 GCA_027017505.1 bacterium | reverse complement strand
CATGTGGATTGACGAGATTGACAAGGCATTCGGCGGTGTTACAGGCTTTCAGGGCGATTCAGGCACCCAGCTGAGGGTCTTCGGCACATTCATAACATGGCTTCAGGAAAAGGAAAAGCCAGTTTTTGTCATAGCAACAGCAAACGAGCCCGAAAACCTTCCCCCTGAGCTCTGGCGAAAGGGGCGTTACGATGAGGTCTTCTTTGTTGACCTTCCAAGTGAGGAGGAAAGAGAGGAGATATTCCGCATACACCTTGAGAAAAGGGGGCAGGACCCTTCAAGGTTTGACCTCAAGGAACTTGCAGACAACACCCAGGGCTTTACAGGTGCAGAGATAGAGCAGGCGGTAAAGGACGCTGTGGTTGCCACATTCAACCGCATGCACCGCGGTAAGGAGACAAAGGAGGCAGAGGCCATAATAGACACCATCTCTTCACTTGAGGTAAGCCAGTCAACCCTGCTTGAATGCATAAGAAACATAACCCCGCTTTCCGTTCTTAAGAAGGAAGAGATCGAGAGGCTTCGCCAGTGGAGTCTTCAGAGGGCAAGGCCTGCATCTCTATCTCCACTGCGCCAGAGGGCAGAAACTCTTACAGAAAAGGAAAGACACCTCATAGCGGTGCACGAGGCAGGACACACACTCATGATGTGGTATCACTTCAGGCAGGTGCCGGTGTTCATCTCAATAGACAACCACAGGGACTACAACGCCTTCATACCGGTGGATAGCTCCATGATAAGCACCTTCACCAAGCGAGACCTGGAAAAGGAGATAGGCGTGATTCTGGGTGGCATGGCTGCAGAGGATGAGCTCTACGGACACGAGTCAAAAACGGTGGGTGCATCGCAGGACCTTGTGACCGCAACATCAAAGGCAAAGAAGATGGTGGTGGAATACGGATTCGGTGAGATAATGAAGAACACCTCCCTTGTGGAACTCCAGGACTACGCCTTCACATCCGGCAAGGATGTTATAGACGACATACAGCGCATCATAAACACCGTGCAGGAAGAGACAGAACACTGCATAGCGAGAAACCGTGAGGTGCTGGAAAAGCTGGTAGCAGAGCTTGAAAAGAATGTGCTGATTAACAGCGACAGACTCCTTGAGTTCTTCAGGGAAAACCCTGTAAACTGAAAGGGGAGAATCGTTGCCATGTCCTTTTTCACCGTGGTAAAGACAGAGCTTAAAAACAGGGAGCTCGTTATAAAAGCCCTTGAGGAGCTTAAAAACCGCGGGGAGATAACAGAATACGAGCTTCTGCCCGTGAAGGACAAGATACGGGTTGACCGCGATGGAGACATACTCACCCTTGTGCTCGATGAGACGGGCTGTTATCAGATACAGGGCGATGCAAGGGTGGTCTCACAGTTTTCGAAAAGACTCAAACAGATATACGCCTATGTGGGCATAAAGGAACACCTGCCACTTGACTTCGAGATAGCAGAGGAGAAGGAAAGAGCGGGCTCAATATCAATCCTCCTTAAAGGCTGAAGGAGTTCGGGTATGGACAGAGAAATCAAAATACGCATAAGACCTGACGGAAAGGTGGAGATAGATGCCAGTGTGTTTGAGGACTGCAGAGAGATTGCAGAACACCTGCAGCGCCTTATAGGCACGGTGGAGGTCTTCACCGTAAAGGAAGAGCTTGAGGAAGAGGAGAAGGTAAAGATAGAAAAGAAGTGACCCCCACCCTGCAGAACTCCACAGCCCGTGCAGACTGCGGAACAGGAAGAAGCGGTGAACAGGGTTTTGAATATACACTCTGTTATATCCTGCTCAAGGGTTAACGGGCCTGGCAGAAGGCTTGTGGTATTCTTCCAGGGATGCAGGAGAAGGTGTCCTGGTTGCTTCAACCCGCAGACACATCCGCTGAAAATCGCAAGGCTTCTCTCCCCGCAGGAGATATTCCAGAGATATCTGCTCGAGGACACAGAGGGTATCACCGTAAGCGGTGGGGAACCATTTCTACAGCCCGAGGGGCTTCTTTCTCTTCTCAGAGAGGCAAAAAAACACGGGCTTTCAACGGTTGTGTACACGGGCTACAGATACGAAGAGCTTTGCCAGTTCAAGGAGACCCCACAGATATTCGAACACCTCGATGTGCTCGTTGACGGTGAGTTCATAGAGGACAGGAAGGAAAAAAGCCTTCTTGCAAGGGGCTCCACAAACCAGCGCTTTTTCTTCTTCACAGACCGCTATCGCCTTGAGGACTTCTACATGGATGGCAGGGTGGAGCTCATAATAGAGCCTGATGGCACAGTTGTTACCACAGGGTTTGATGTAATAGAGAGGGTATGAAACACCTTGAGGATATAATTTCAACAGCAGAGCTTTCCACACGGGAGAAGGGAAAGGCCATATTGAGGCTTCTTTCGAGCCCCGATGCAGACCTCTCTGTGGATGCATACAGGCGTGCCCTTGAGTTCATAAAGGATATGGACAACCCTGTGGAAAAGAGAACCGTACTTACAGAATTCGCAGAGGCACTTCCCTCTGACGAGGAGTTTCTGCCCCTCTGGGAGGACACCCTTGATGAGGCAATAAAGAATATAAGCCTTGTGGATGAGCCCGTGCACAGAAAGTCCTCGCTTCTTCGCATTGCTGACAGGCTTCCCCAGAACCCGCTGTTTCTGCCACTTTACACAAGGCTTATGAGACAGGCCATAGACGCATCTGACAAGATAGAGGACACATTTATAAGAAGATACTCCCTTACAGAGATAGCAAAAAGGCTTAAGGAAAGGGGCATACAGGAGCTCTCCCTGCATGCAATAAAGGTTGCCCTCGGGCTTGCAGAGGGTGCAGGCTACAGAAAATACTCGCTCACAGAAATAGCACGGGAACTGCCCACCACATGTGACGACGAATTCTACCGCAACCGTACCTTCCTTGGTATAACCCTTGAGCTACCACTTACAGGCAGGTTCGGTGAGCTCTACAAAAGGGCAATAAACATTGCCATAGATGCATCCCTTCTCATAGATGAGCCCTACTATGTAAGATATGCCCTGCTTTTTATAGCAAAAAGGCTTCCCCAGGAAGACGAGTTCCTGCCATTCTACAAACGCTGTCTTGAGGAGGCACTTAACGCATCACTTAAGATGAAGGACACCTTTGCACGGGGCAGGGCCCTTCTTGACCTTCTGAAAGAACTGCCACAGACAGAGGAGTTCTCAGAGCTCTTCCTGCGCACGGTGGAGAACCTTCTGCCACTGTTCTCGCTCAAGGGCAGAATCGAGGACATCGAGGTTATGGATGTGGTGGACTTCATAATAGTTGCAGAGGAAAAGCGGATGAAGGAGTCCAAAAAACGGCGTTACACCCGAGAGCGCTATGCAGAGCTGTTTTCAGGAGAACTTAAGAGAAGGCTCAAGGGGCTTAACGATATAAGGCTACTTGAGCTTCTGAAACCCTACAGCCATGTGTGGGTAAGGCCTGTTGTGCTGAGGGACACGGTAAGAAAGGTTATAGAACACATCGAGACACTCAAGAGCCGTTACCACGGCAGGGAAATCGAACGGCCCGTGTTTCTTAAAGAGCAGTATCCCGAGCTTGAAAAGGAGAGCCACATAAAGGCCCGTCCCGCAGAGGAGGGCGAGGTAATCTCCATAGACCTGGGTGCAACAAACACCGTTGTGATGAGAAAGAGGGATGACGAGCCCGCCCAGTTCAGCCGTTTCGAGGGTATATCCCGCGATTACAGTAACATACCCATAGTGCCCACCCTCATAGACCCGAGGACTCTTTCAATAGGCACAGCAGTAGAAGAAGGAGGGGTGAACATAAAAAAGCTCGTGCTTCAGGGCAGTAACGAGGGTAAAGAGCTTATGGAGAAGTATCTCTCCATACTGCTTCGCCACATAAAGGGCGAGCTTTCGGGTGGAGGGCTTTTCAGCATTTTCAGAAGACCCGCAAAGGTGTACATAACTGTGCCCGTGGGCTTTGAGGGTTACAGACAGACCCTGAGGTCCATACTCCACAGAATCGCAAAGGGCTTTTCCGTGGAACTTGTGGAAGAACCCCTTGCTGCAAGCATCGGCTATCAGATAGCAGAAAAGAGGGATAAGATGGTGATGGTTGTGGACTTCGGTGGCTGTACCCTGGATGTGATGGTTCTTAGGATAAACATAGATGGCGTGCATGTGGTTGCAAAACCTGACAGGGCAAAACTGCTTGGCGGTAGAGACATAGACCGCTGGCTTGCGGAATACCTTCTTGAAAAACTCAACATGAAGGGCAAAGACCCATCAGCCCTCATGGACACAGCAGAGGCAATAAAGATTGCCCTCTCTGACCACAGAAGCGTGCCCTTCGTGTGGGAGGGCAGAACCATATGCCATATAACCCGCGAGGAGTTCGAAAAGGTGCTCGCAAAACACCGCTTCTATGAGTCCGTGGACAGGGCCATCTCCTATGTGCTCAAGAAGGCAAAAAAGATAGGGGTAACACCATCGATGATAGAGGCAGTGCTACTTACAGGAGGCTCCTCGCAGATACCCTCTTTCAAGGAAAAGATAGCCTATCTCTTCCCCTCCCTTCAGGAAAATAACGCCATATACGACCACAGCCCCCTTACAGCGGTTGCACAGGGTGCACTCATGTACGGCTCAAGACACATAATAGACAGACACCTTGCCATGGCCTATGCACTCAGGTACACCATAAAGGGTGGCGAGGAGAAGACCCACTCCTATGAGATAGTGCTCGAGAAGGGAGAGCCCCTGCCACTTGAAAAGACCTTCTACATAAGACCTGCCAGAACACTGGGCATACAAAAGGAGGTCTTCCTTGAACTCTTCGAGGTGCCAGACCACCTTGTAACCAGAAGATGGGTAAGAGAAGGTGATATGGAGTTTATAAAGCAGAGCCTCAAGCAGTCTGAAAACATGGAGCTACGGGGCTTCCGCGTTATAACACTGCCCGTGGACGAAAAAAAAGAACAGATTGCCATAACACTTTGCGTGGAAAAAGACGGCACACTGAAAATAAAATACATGAACAGAACCATGGAAACCCCCGTAAGACTTCAATAAAAAAGGGGCGTTAC
>JALUQR010000216.1:1031-2195 GCA_027017505.1 bacterium | reverse complement strand
GTCTTTGGGGTAGTGGTGGTCCTTTTCTGTGTAGGTTATGTTTTTCCAGCCCAGTGCTATGGCAACTCTTGAGAGGCTATCCTCGGGGTAGTTGAGTTTGCGTGAGAGTATGTATTCTGTTCTGAACTCATCGAGCTGAATTTTGAACGGTGGTGGTTGTTTTTTTGCAAGCCAGCCTCTGAGCTCTGGCATCATCTGGGATTTCACCTCTACGGGCGTGCCAGGTGTGAGCACAAGAAGACCCTCTTTTACAAACAGTGCGGTAAGGAAAAACCCTGCAAAGCACACCACTATACCTGCATGATAGAGGAGTGTCAGATAGCGGTAGTATATGCCCTTTTCAGCACAGAGGGTGAGCCCTTCTCTCAAGATAAGCCTCATGCGGGTCTTCTTAAGGAACCCTTCAAGGAGTTCTTCTGTCTCCTGGCAGGAAAGTGTAATAAGAAGCGTTCTTTCCACATCAGGGCTTTCCCTCCATGCCCTTTTTCTGACCCTTTTGAACCTGTCCCATGTGCACACGGTGAGGTTTAAAAGAAGAAGTATCGCAACAAGGTAAAACACAGGGGTGTGGAATATATCAAGTAGCCCAAAAACCTCCACCACCCCCGCAAACCTTCCACCTGCGTTACGGTAGCTCTCCATGTCCACACCCTGGGGGAATATGGTACCCAGGATGTAAAAGAGGGTGAGAACCGAAAAGAGGTAGACCGATGTTTTTATTGACGAGAACCAGCGGTAAAGTCTTCGCCCTATGGGTGTTTTTTCTTTCATAACCTATACAGCGTATGCATGTAGACTCGGTATGCCAAGAAGTTTCGACAGCCAGTTTACCCCAAGAAATGTCATTATCATGCACACAAAGCCCAGAAGGTTTAAAAACGATGCCACCCCTTCTTTCCAGCGTGGCACACTCTGTGCGTGAAGATACATGGCAAACACAGTCCAGGTAATAAGAGACCATGTCTCCTTCGGGTCCCATCCCCAGTATCTGCCCCATGCCTCGTTTGCCCAGGCAGAACCGGAGAATATCCCGAAGGTGAGCATGGGAAAACCAAATATCACAAGCTTTGTGGCCATCGTTCTGAAGGGTTTTAACTCCCTGGGGGTAAGCCCCAGGGCATGGTTTCTTGTTCTTAAGAGTCTTTTTGCCATAAGGTATGTTAC
>JALUQR010000216.1:0-1021 GCA_027017505.1 bacterium | reverse complement strand
GTATGTTACCTCGAAGGCAGAGCTTACAACAAACACCGCATACGAGGAAAATGCGACAACCACATGCCATTCAAACCACCAGCTCTGTAGTGGTGGTGAAAGGGGTTTTGGCTCTGGGCTACGGCCCAGGAGGGCATAAAATACAGCACATGACGCTATGAGGGTGACGAAAAAGCATGGTAGCCCTGCCCCACGCCATCGCCTCGATACGAAAAGATATGTAACCGTGGATGTGAAGGCAAACCATGAAAGGCTCTCATAGAGGGTCTGAAAGGGTGCCCTGCCGGTTTCAAAAATCCTTAAGAGTACCACACCTGTGTGAACCATGAGGGCAAAGCCCACCAGTGTGTGCGGAGGGCTCTCATCCTGACCCCTGCGGGTAAGCACCCCGAAAAGAGAGACCACAGAGGCGGTCATATACAAAATGCCCACTGCCCAGAGAAGCCTTACCTCCACGGTGAGCAGATGGGCACCCCTTGAAAAAAGCTCCTCAACAGACATATCTGAATCTTTATACCATCTTGTATTTGATTTGACAAGCACACCGTTTTGGATGTATATTTGAAGGGTAGGGTAAAAAGAAGGGGAAGGAGTTTTTTTGTTTTATGAGCTCACTCAGATGCCAGATATGTGAGAGGGAGCTACCCCCTGGAGGGCTCAAATATGTGGTGGAGATAAGAAGCTTCGCAGACTTCGATGGCTTCCTCGAAGAATACGACGAGGATATAGAGGAAAGCATAGACGAGCTTCTTGAAGCCATGGAGGAGATGGACCCTCAGACACTGGAAGAGGATGTCTACATGAAGCATTCCTATATACTCTGCAAGTCCTGCAGGGACAGGTTTATGAGGGAACCCTTCGGCAAAGGGGTAACACTGCGCGAGAGTCAGCGAAGCACAATCCACTGAATTAAATCCCGGGTCTCCTTGAGAGGGGTCTGAAGTGCAGGGTTAAGCCGTACCTTGCAGGGCCTCTGCCTGTGGAGTTACCAGCCCTGCTGAAGCCTCTGCCACAGAAGGGC
>JALUQR010000215.1 GCA_027017505.1 bacterium | reverse complement strand
ATCCTTGACCCTTCCTGTTGCCTCAACTATTCCTGTAAACACGGTGTTGCCTCCACCATTATGTCATCTTCAAAGCGTCTTATCCTGAGCCCCTTGAGTCTTAAAGCGTGCTTGATGTCCTCTGTGCCAAGTCCCCTTACGACAGGTATGCCATCGCCACCTATAATGACGGGTGCAAGAAAGAATATCACCCTGTCTGCAAGCCCCTCTTTGAGCACAGAGGTGGCAAGTCTGCTTCCACCCTCTATGATAACACTTGTTATACCCCTTTTTCCAAGCTCTTTGAGCACCTCTTTCATACTCACCCCATCTTCTGTTCTCTTAAGGGTTATAACACTCACACCGAGCCT
Source organism: bacterium (assembly GCA_027017505.1). GTDB lineage: Bacteria > Desulfobacterota > GWC2-55-46 > GWC2-55-46 > DRQE01 > DRQE01. The sequence continues at coordinate 6,854 of JALUQR010000215.1, read as the reverse complement.
TTCAAACCCCCTTTTTCTTGTGCTGTCCGCATCTTCTGTGGTGAACACGAACCGTTCTGTGCCATCGTCCCTGAAGAGCTTAAAGGAGTGTTTGAGGTTGAGTGTTTCTGCAACCACAGCCCTTGCGGGGTTTCTGCCCTTAAGAAGCCTTACCGTAAGTTCAGGGTCATCCCTTCTGAGTGTGCCAGAGCCCACCATAACGCAGTCATGGATATCTCTCAGTCTGTGGACATACCTTCTTGACGCACGGGATGTTATCCAGCGTGAATCCCCATATTTTGTTGCTATTCTTCCATCAAGGCTCAGGGCAAGTTTGAGTGTTACAAAGGGTATGCCTGTGGTTATGTATTTTCTGTAAAACTCTATGAGCTCATCGCACCTTTCCCTGAGTATTCCTGTTGATACCTCTATGCCTGCCCTTTCAAGTGCCCTTATACCCCTGTGGTTTACACGCGGGTTCGGGTCAACAGAGCCCACAACCACATGCCTTATGCCTGCACGGATTATGGCAGACACACACGGAGGGGTTCTGCCGTGGTGGCAACACGGCTCAAGGGTTACATAGAGGGTTGCGCCCTCTGCCCTTCTGCCAGCCTCCTCAAGGGCTATTACCTCTGCATGTGGTGTGCCAGCCCTTCTGTGGTAGCCCCTGCCAACCACCACACCGTCTTTAACCACCACAGCTCCCACAGGCGGGTTGGGTCTTGTTCTGCCAAGGCCCCTTCGGGCAAGCCTGAGGGCTGTGTTCATGAACTCCTCATGGCTCATCGCTTCTTCTTTGTGTGGAGAAGTTCCTTGAGTTCCTTCATGAACTCGTTTATGTCCCTGAACTCCCGATACACAGAGGCAAACCTCACATAGGCAACCTCATCGAGTGCCCTTAAGGCATCCATCACAGCCTCTCCTATGGCAGAAGAGGGTATCTCCTTTTCTCCGCTTTCTATGAAGCGTGCCTCAATGCGGTCTATTGCCTGTTCTATGGCATCCATGCTTACGGGTCTTTTCTCGCAGGCCTTTTTTATGCCTGTCAGTATCTTCGTTCGGTCAAAGGGCTCTCTTGTGCCGTCTTTTTTTATCACCATGGGAAGCATCTCCTCAACACGCTCGTAGGTGGTAAACCTCTTGGAGCACTTAAGACATTCCCTTCTCCTTCTTGTAACACTGCCATCCTGTGAGAGCCGTGAGTCTATGACCCTGTCCTCCGTATGTCCACAGAAGGGACACCTCATCTTTCCTTCCTCCTCAACTGGTCTATAATTGTATATACCACAGGCACGACCACAAGTGTTAACAATGTTGATGCAAACAGCCCTCCTATGGTGGCAATTGCCATTGGAGCCCTTACCTCACTGCCAGGGCCCACCCCTATGGCAGTGGGCAGTACCCCGAATATGGTGGAAAATGCGGTCATAAGGATTGGCCTTAACCTTACAGAGCCTGCCCCCTTTACAGCATCAAACGAAGATACACCCCTCGTTCTGAGCCTGTTGGCATAGTCCACAAGGAGTATGGAGTTTTTTGTAACAAGCCCTACAAGAAGGGTTATGCCTATAAGGCTGTATATGTTTATGGTGTTGTCTGTTATCCACAGCAGTCCCAGGGCTCCAACCATGCTCAGTGGAAGGGCAAGCATAACGGTGAATGGATGTACGAAGCTTTCAAACTGTGAGGCAAGCACCATGTATGTTATGAGCACTGCCAGGAAGAAGGCAAAGAGCATGCTCTGTATGCTTTCCACCATGAGCTCTGCCCTTCCGCCAAGGCGTGTGGTGTAGCCCTCGGGAAGCACCTCCTCTGCTATTCTCTTTATGTCCTCTATGGCAGAGCCCAGGGTCTTGGTGCCCGTGGTGTTTGCAAATATGGTTACACTGCGTTCCCTGTCCCTGCGGTTTATAACACTCGGGGCAGAGCCCTCCTCAACTGTTACAAGGCTTGAAAGCTTCACGGGCACTCCTTCAGGGGTCTTTACAAACAGCCTCTCTATGTCCGAGGGTGTATCCCTCTGGCCTGAGACAAGCTTCACCCTGACATCGTACTGTTTTCCTCCCTCCCTGTACTTTACCACATCCCTTCCACCTATGAGTGTTCCTATGGTGTTTGCAATGGTTGTGGCATCCACACCGAGCTCTCTTGCCCTCTCGCGGTCTATCTTCACCCTGAGTTCTGGAAGCCCCATCTCAAAGTCTGTATCCACATCCACTATACCCTCTATGCGGGAGAACCTTTCCGCTATCTTCCGTGAGTACACACCGAGCCCCTCTATGGATGGCCCCTTTATTATGAACTCAAGTGGGGGGCCTCTTCTTGCCCCAAAGCCAAACACCAGGGGCTCAACGAACGCCCTCATGCCAGGCTCCTCGTTGAACCTTTCCCTTAGATAAGACATAACCTCATGCTGGCTTCTTTCCCTCTCGGACTTTGGCACAAGCCTTATGAACATAAGCCCCTTGTGCACGCTTGTACTCTCGCCTATGCCTATGGCACCGAGAAAACCCTCCACCTCTGGAAGGGCACTCACTATCTCTTCGTTTCTTCGGAGTTTCCTGTCCGTATAGTCTATGGATGAGCCCACGGGGGTTTCAAACCTCACCATAAAGCGGGACTGATCATGCCCGGGTATGAACTCCTTTCCTATAAGGTTCCACAGAACAAGGCTTACCGTAAAAAGTACGAGTGCAACCAGAACCACAAAAAGCCTGTGTGTAAGAGCCCAGCAGAGAACCCTCATGTAGAGCCTTTCTATGGTGCGGTAGAATGTGTCCATGGTTTTATGGAATGTGGACTCTCTGTTTGTCTCACCCAGGAACCTGGATGACGCCATGGGTGTAAATGTTAGTGCGATAAACAGGGATATGAGCACTGCCACTGCAACTGTAAGCCCGAACTCGTAGAAGAAGCTTCCCACAATGCCCTTCATGAATGCGACAGGGGTGAAGACCGCTGTAAGGGAGAATGTTGCAGCCATTGCTGCAAAGGCTATCTCCTGTGTACCCCATCTTGCAGACTCTGTTCTGTCAAGTCCCTCTTCTTTTTTGCGGTATATGCTCTCTATCACTATTATTGCATCGTCTATGACGAGCCCTATGGCAAGGGTGAGCCCCAGCATGGTCATGGTGTTGAGTGTAAAGCCCATAAAGTAGAGAAACACGAATGTGCCTGTTATGGCCACAGGTATGGTGATACCCGTTATTATGGTTGCGGATAAGTTTCTCAGGAACAGAAACACCACAACCATTGCGAGCACTCCTCCGACAATGAGGGCAAACTCCATCTCATCCATGCTGTCCTTTATGAATGTGGACGCATCAAATGCCACCTCTGCCTTTATGCCTGCGGGTAGCTCAGGCTGTAACTCTTTGAGTCTCTCCCTTACAGCCTGTGCAAGCTCCACGGTATTTGCCCCTGGCTTTTTTCTTATACCCAGTCCCACCGCTGGCATACCGTTGTATCGTGCAAGGGTTCGCCTGTCCTCAAGCCCGTCTTCCACATAGCCCACATCAGCAAGCCTTATGGGATAGCCATCCCTGTAGGCTATAATGAGGTTGTTGAAGTCCCTTACCCTTTCGAACTCGCCCTCTATCTTTATGCTGAACTCCACCTCACTGCTCTTAAGCCACCCCCCGGGCACCTCCACATGCTCTCTTCTGAGTGCAGAGACAACCTCATCAACGCTTATATTCTTTGCCTCAAGCCTTGTTCTATCAAGCCATATCCTTATGGTTCTCTTGCGCTCTCCACCGAGTATTATGGAGCCCACCCCTTTTATTGTCTCTATTCTGGGTTTCAGCACATCCTCTGCATAGCTTGTAAGCTCCACAATTGGCCTCGAACCGTATACCGCTATCCACATTACAGGCTGTGCTGTAATGTCCAGCTTGCCCACAACGGGTCTTTCCGCCTCTTCGGGAAGCCTGTTTATTATGGCACCAACCTTATCCCTTACATCCTGGGTTGCAAGGTCTATGTCCCTTTCCATCTCGAACTCCACTATGATTACCGATGCACCGTGGGAGGATATGCTGGAAAGGTTCCTTATACCCTCTATGGTGGCAACCTCTTCCTCTATGATGTCGGTTACGGTCTCCTCCATCACCTCAGGGCTTGCACCCTCCATGAGGGTCGTAACCGTTACCACTGGAAACTCCACCCTCGGGTACTGGTCTATACCGAGGCGCAGAAACCCTATTATGCCAAATACCGTTATGGCACATATGAACATGAAGGTGGTAACAGGCCTTCTTATGGCAAACTCTGGCAGAAACATAACTACTCTGTTATCCTTACCCTCGCACCATCGCTCAGTGCCGTTGCTCCATCTACCACAACGAGCTCTCCCTCTTTCACACCCTCAACCACTATAACCTCTCCCTTAAACCTTCCCGCAACCTTGACGGTTCTCTTCTGTGCAATCTGGTCTTTCACAACAAAGAGTTTTCTTCCCTCCTCATCGAAGAGTACTGCCTTTTCTGGCACCACAAAACCACCCCTTATTGTGGCGGTTATTATCGTTACATCTGCTGATATACCAGGATAGAGAAGCCCTTCGGTATTTCTCACAAGGGCCTTTGCAAGGAAGGTTCTGGTGGCCTTATTTATGTAGGGGCTTGTAAAGTATATTCTGCCCTCAAACTCTCTTTCGTAGGGGTCTACCTTTATGATAACCTTCTGTCCCTTTCTGACCTTTGTGAGCAATCGTTCGGGCACATTTATGGTAAGCTTAAGGGGGTCTATGCGCAGAACCCTGAACAGTCTTTCACCCTTCTGCACATAGCTACCCTCTGTTATGTATCTTTCCGCTATGATGCCATTGAATGGTGCCCTGATGCGTGAGTCCTCAAGCCTTTTTCTCTCTATTCTGAGAACACTCTCCACAGCCCTTTTAAGGGATGCAAGGCTATCTCGCCTTGCAAGAAAGCTTTCGTACTCCTGCCTTGATACCATGCCCTCTTCAAGCAGTGTCTTTCTTCTTTCAAGCTCCTTTTGTGCAAACTCAAGCTCTGCCTTTATCTTCTCGAGCTCTGCGTTCTTCTGCTTTATGCGCAGTGTGAAGTCCTCCTCATCCATGAGGGCAAGTAGCTCACCCTTTTTTACCCTGTCTCCCTCGTCTCTTAGAATCCTCTCTATTGTGCCCTCCACCTCTGCGGTCAGGATGAGCTCTTCGTCTGGCTCGAGGGTTGCGGTAAGCTCCACTGTGGAGGGCACATCCCTGGGCACTGCCCTTACAACCCTTACCCTGTAGGGCTTATCTTCGTCCACGGGCTGGGTCTTTTCTTCTGCGGTGCAGGATGCAAGCGTAAGGAGCACAGCCAGAGAGTAAACGATACCTTTTATCATTATCATTCTCCCACCTGTGGGTCTATTTTCCTCTCTTCAGGCACCCTCTTCAGTGCCTCTTCAAGGAGCACACCCGTGCTCTTTTTAAGCCTAAGTATGGCCAGCCTGTAATCGAGCCTTGCGTTCATAAGCGATAGCTCTGCGTCAACGAGCAGTGTTTCTGCATCAACAAGGTCCACAGAGCGTATTATGCCGTGGCGGTACTGTTTAAGTGCCATTCGGTAGTTTTCCCTTGCGAACTCAAGCCTCTTTTTGAGTGCGTCAACGAGAGAGGCTATCTTTTCCATATCGTTGTAGAGCCTTGTTATCTCAAGTTTTATGTTTCTCTTAAGAGAGTATCTTTCAAGCTCTTTCTGGCGCAGTATGCTTCTTGCCTTTCTGAGCTCTGCCATTCTCAGCCCTCCTTCAAACAGGGGTAGCCTTATGGTGAGCCCGCCATAGAGTGTATCCTCTATGAAAAAACTTGTACGAGGGCTCTGGTCTCTCCATGTGTACACCCCGTCTACGGACAGTGATGGCAGAAACTCACCCTTTGCGTAGCGAATCCCCTCTTTTGCAATCTCCTCTTCCATGAGTTTCTGTCTGTAGTCCTTTCTGTTTTCAAGTGCCAGTCTGAACAATTCTTCTGGTGTGCCACCGATGATAAACTCCTCTGCGGGCTCTTTTATCTTCAGCTCACCGCTGTATCCTGTAAGCCTTTTTAAAAGTGCCCGTGCGTCCCTTACCTCTGCCTCTGCCTCTATGAGGGCTGTCTGTTTTGTCGCAACCTCTGTTTCTGCCCTGAGCAAATCCACCCTTGTTGTAAGCCCCACCTTAAAGAGTGCCCTTGAGGTTTTAAGGTGCTCCTCCGCCCTCTTAAGCGAGGCCTTTCTTATCTCCACCTCCTTTTCTGCCTTAAGAAGGTTGAAGAATGCCAGGGATACATCAAACAGTACCGCCTCTCTTACGGTATCCCTCTGTAGCCTTACCACCTTAAGCCTCTTTTTTGCCTGTCTCAGAAGAGACCACTCCTTGCCTCCGTCATATATGGTCTGCGAAACCCTTGCCTCAAACCTTACCGCATCCTCGGGCTGGATGAGAAACCCGCTTACCCTCTTTTCCTCTGAATACCTTGTGTAGGTGCTTTCAAGTGTGAGGGACGGCAGGAGCACCGAATATGCCCTTTTTATGTCCAGGTGTGCCTGCTGCAGGCCTTCCTCTGCTATGGCCAGTGCCTCGTGGTTTTTAAGTGCCATCTGCCAGAGCCTCTGGAGTGTGAGCTCCTCTGAGCCCACATCCCCTGCTGTTAGAACCACAAATGCCAGCACAAAGAGAGCCCTCAGTGCCATCATCTTCCCCCCTGTTTTAACATGCCCTTCATAAAGACATCAACGAATGTGTCTATGACCTCTTCCTGTGGAAAGTCCATGAACCTTTTGAACCCGTATATCTCCTGAAGCATACAGTAGTGCATGACCATGCCCAGCAATGCCCTTGCACAGAGTATGGGATTTGCACTTCTAAGCACAGCCTTTTTCATG
>JALUQR010000214.1:1080-7237 GCA_027017505.1 bacterium | reverse complement strand
GGCAAGGAGGGCCTGCATTGCCAGAAGGTTATCGCCCCATATAAGGCGGTTCATCTTCTGCTTGTCAATCTCCTCTTCGCCCAACTTCCCATCACGAAAGGATAGAGGGAGTTGCTCAACATGCTGTGGGTTGGGTATTACCACCTCTGCTGTCTGAAACTCTATATCCTTAGGGTTGGGTGCCCTCTTTGGTTTGGTATCCCACACAAGCCTTGCAGAGTCTCTCTTTCTGCGGGTATTATTGTTCATAGTCGGGACTTTCAGAATTACCATTTCTTCAGGGATTAAAAACAGAAAGGTTAATTTTATCCTACCAGAATCGTAGTTTTAAAATCAAGATGGACTGGGACATTTTAAATCTTACCAACCTTCAGCCCGCCTCAAGCCAGTTCTTGCCAACACCGAGTTTTACCTCAAGGGGCACACTCAGCTCGACCACACCCTCCATCTCCTCCTTAAGTATGGTCTTAACCTTCTCAAGAGAGTCCTCTCTTACCTCCAGCAGAAGCTCATCGTGTATCTGAAGTATCTGATAGGCATGCAGGCCCTCTTCTTTGAGCCTTCTGTGCACCCTTATCATGGCCATCTTTATTATATCCGCACAGGAGCCCTGTATGGGTGTATTTATGGCTATTCGTTCCCCTGCCTTTTTAACATTTTCGTTGGTGCTTCTGAGCTCTGGCACATACCTGCGTCTGCCAAAAAGGGTTTCAGTATAGCCACGCTCCCTTGCGGTCTCTATGGTGCGTTCTATAAAGAGTTTTACCTTTCTATAGTGTTCAAAGTACCGCTCTATGTACTCCTTTGCAGACCTCACATCTATGCCCAGCTCCTGCGAAAGCCCGTGTGCACCCATGCCGTATATGATGCCAAAGTTTATGGCCTTTGCCCTTCTGCGCATCTCTTCGGTTACAAGGGATGGCATTATGCCAAAGACCTCGCTTGCGGTCTTTCTGTGTATGTCTTCCCCTTCCCTGAATGCTTCAAGAAGGCCCTCATCACCCGAAAGGTGGGCCACAATCCTGAGCTCAATCTGTGAGTAATCCGCACTTAAAAGAAGATGGCCATCCTCTGCAACAAAACATGCCCGTATTCTATCTGCAAGCTCACCCCTTACGGGAATATTCTGTAGATTCGGATTCGAGCTTGAAAGCCTTCCCGTGGCGGTAACCGTCTGGTTGAATGTGGTATGGATACGCCCGTTCTGGTCAACAAGGCAGAGAAGACCATCCACATAGGTGCTCTTGAGTTTCGAAAGCTGTCTGTAGTTTATTACGGCCCTGGGTATCTCGTGATACTGTGAGAGTGTGTTGAGCACACTCTCATCTGTGGAATATCCCGTTCGGGTCTTCTTTACTGGCTTAAGCCCGAGCTTTTCAAAAAGAAGGTGTGAGAGCTGTTTATGGGAGTTAATGTTAAACCTGTAGCCAGCCGTCTGATAGATGTTTTCCTCTATCTCGTGCAGTTTCTCTGTAAGCTCATCCGATAGCCTTTCAAGCCCCTCTGTATCGAGCCTTACGCCTCTTTTTTCCATAGAGGCGATAACCTCTGCAAGGGGTATCTCAAGCTCGCTGAAAAGCCTGAATAGCCCGTCCTCCTTAAGTCTTTTTTCAAGCACATCCCACACATGCCACACCGCATATGCCCTGCAGGCAGGCATCTTTTCGCCATCAAAACGAAGGTCTATATAGTTGTAGCTTATATCCTCAAGCCTGTGAGACTGTGAAGGGTTCAGAAGATAGGACGCTATGGTGACATCCCTGACATTCCCCTTTATATTGATGCCCCTGTCCAGTGCGTAGTGCCACAGCCCTTTTGCATCGTCGGTGAGTTTGGATATACCCTGCTCACCCAGGATCTCACCCATGGGGCCTGTCTTATCCAGAGAAAACTGCCAGACGGTATCTCCACCCAGAAATACATACACAACCTCTTTTCCATAAATGGTTACAGAAACACCACCCTTCTTTCGGGCAAGTGCTATAAGCTCTTTTAGAGTGTTCTCATCCTCCGCTCTTTCCACTTTAAGCCCTGGTGCTGTGGATGGGATGAGCTCTTCCATGAGTCTTGAAAACTCAAGCCTTTTAAGAACCTCTGAGAGTCTTCTGTAATCGGGCTCCCTTCGGGCAAGCCCCCTGAGTGTGAACTTAAGGGGCACATCCCTTCTCAGCATGGCAAGTCTTTTTGAAAGAAAGGCCTGGTCTCTGCCCCTTTCAAGGGCTGACTTTACCCTCTGCGGTGTTATCTCATCTATACGAGCGTAGAGGTTTTCTATGGTCCTGTACCTTTTTATGAGCTCTCTGGCTGTCTTCTCTCCTATACCACGCACCCCTGGTATGAAGTCTATTCTGTCTCCAACGAGTGCCAGAAAGTCTGGTATAAGGGCTGGCTCCACGCCGAACTTTTCTGTAACCGCCTTCTTATCGAAAAACCTGTCCTTCGTGTAGTCGTATATCACCACGCCATCGCTTACAAGCTGAAACATGTCCTTATCAGAGGTAACTATGACCACCCTTATGCCCTTCTTTTCAAGCCTTTCTGCAAGTGTTGCTATTATATCGTCTGCCTCGAACCCTTCTTCCTCCATAAGGGTTATGTTGAAGGCCCTTATGAGCTCTTTTATAAACGGAAACTGCACGGACAGCTCATCTGGCATGGGTGGGCGCTCGCTCTTATATTCCCTGAATATCTCGTGACGAAAGGAGGGTCCCTTTGCATCCAGTGCTATTCCCACATAGGAAGGACTGCAGGAGTTGAGTATCTTCTTCAGTGTCTGGGCAAAGCCATACACCGCGTTTGTTGGTATACCATCGGATGTGGAAAGATGGGGTATGGCATGAAAAGACCTGTATATGCAGGATGTGCCATCTATTATAAACAGCTCCTCTGCCATCTTCCCTGTTTTTCAGCTCTTTCCCTCTACATCAAAGGCATGGGCTATGTGCTCTATCCTCGGGGTTCTGCCTTCCATGGTGATTCCCACCACATCGAATCTCACATTATGGTCTCTGAACTGCGGGTTTTCAGCAATAAAGTGGCCTGCGACCTTTACAATGTGTGTCCTCTTTTTTCCCCTCACAGAATCCTGCGGAAGCCCGAACTCCTGTGAGAGCCTTGTTTTAACCTCCACAAACACCAGGGTATCGCCATAGAGGGCCACAAGGTCTATCTCTCCGTGGCGTGTTCTGTAGTTTCTCTCTATTATCCTGTAGCCCCTTTTCTTAAGGAACCTTTCTGCCTCCCTCTCGCCTCTTCTTCCGAGGTCTTCCCTTGTGTTAGAGGGTGCAAAGAGTCTTTTCAGAAGCTTCTTCATTTTAAAGGAGAAAAGCTCCTTCTGTGTACTGGAGAGGGTCCTATCTCATCGAGAGCTGTTATATGGTCTTTTGTGGGATAACCCTTGTTTGTCTCAAACTGGTAGTCAGGGTAGAGCCTGTGGTATGCCCTCATTATGTTGTCCCTTGTGGTTTTTGCCACTATGGATGCTGCTGCTATTGTTACGCTCAGCGAGTCACCCGATACTACGGGTATCTGCGGTATGGTGAGTTCTGGTATGGAGTGAGGCCCATCCACAAGCAGTATCTGGGGGCTTATACCCCTTTTTTTGAGATTCTCCACAGCCCTCCTCATGGCGGTAAGTGATGCCCTGTGGATGTTGAGGCTGTCCACCTCCTCTGTCCACGCCACACCCACCCCAACGGAGGGACTGTTTATGAATATACTGTGTGAGAAGGCTTCTCTTTTCAAAGGGGAGAGTTTTTTTGAGTCCTTTAGCCCCAGTTCCAGCAGTTTTCTTGAGAACACAACCGCACCTGCAACCACAGGACCTGCTATAGGCCCCCTGCCTGCCTCATCCACACCCACAATCACATCGTAGCCCTCGCTGAGGGCCCTTGCTTCAAAGGAGTCCATAAAAGGTTTTTTTATTCTCTGCGCTCTTTTATTCTTGCCTTCTTGCCTTTAAGACCCCGCAGGTAGTAAAGCCTTGCCCTTCTCACCCTTCCCCTTGCCTTTACAACTATGGACTCTATACTTGGCGAGTGAAGCGGAAATGTTCTTTCCACACCTATGCCATAGGAGACCTTCCTTACGGTGAATGTTGCTCCTGTGCCTCCGCCTCTTTTTCTGATTACCACACCCTCAAAAGCCTGCACCCTTTCCTTATCGCCCTCTTTTATCTTCACATTAACCACCACAGTATCTCCAGGACGAAACTCTGGAATATCGGTCCTCAGGTAATCCTTCTCTACGCTCGAAAGTATGCTGTCCATCTTTGAATCACCCTCCAGGAGAAACATAAATTTAAGATAAGTTAATTTACACCATTAGTCCTTTTCAGTCAACTCTTTTATAAATCTTCTATCCTCTTCGGTGAGTTCTGCCTTTTCAAGAAGGTCTGGTCTTCGCTCAAGTGTTCTCTTCAGGCTTTCTCTTCTTCTCCACTCTCTTATCCTTTCGTGGTGTCCGCTGAGCAGTACATCTGGAACCCTCATACCCCTGAACTCAACGGGTCTTGTATACTGGGGGTATTCGAGGAGTCCATCTGCAAAGGACTCGCTCTTAAGTGAGTCCCTTTCGCCCACAACACCTGGAACGAGTCTTCCCACACTGTCTATAATCACAAGCGATGCTATCTCTCCACCTGTGAGTATGTAGTCTCCTATGGAAAGCTCCATGTCCACAAACGCCCTTATTCGTTCGTCTATGCCCTCGTATCTACCGCAGAGTATTATAAGCTCCTGGTATTCTGCGAGTTTTTCCACAAGTTTCTGCTCAAGCCTTACACCCTGTGGTGTGGTAAGTATGGTGAGGGTTTTATCTGCGGTGGTCTTTTTTCTTACCGCCTCAAGGCAGTTTACCACGGGCTCCACCTTCAGCACCATGCCTGCTCCACCGCCATAGGGGGTATCGTCCACTGTTCTGTGTTTATCCTCTGCGTAGTCCCGTATGTTGTGGAGGCTTACGGTAAGAATGCCCTTCTCTATTGCCCTTCCTATGATACTCTGACGCAGGGGGGAAGAGAAGAACTCGGGAAAGAGGGTGAGAACATGGAACCTCATCTTTAATCTATCCTGGCCCTTCGGGGCTAAAGCCCTTCGGGAAGCCTTACCACGATTCTGCCCCTCTCGGGCTCTACGCTCACTATCACATCCTCTATGGCGGGCAGAAGAAGCTCCCCACCATCAGGGGTTTTTACCTCGTAGACATCGTTACTGCCTGTGGAGAATATGTGGGAGAGTATTCCCACAGGTCTGTTCTCTTCTGTTACCACATTGAGTCCTATAAGCTCAAAGGCGTAGTATTCACCCTCTGGAAGGGCGGGCAGGCTATCCCTTTCAACAAACACCTCCTTACCCACGAGGGCTTCTGCCTCGTCCCTTCTTCTGACCTCTCTGAGCTTTACCAGGAAGACGCCTTTGTGCCTTTTAATGCCCTTAACCTCGTAGGGGACATCCTCTATGAAGAACTCTTCAAGGAGTCCTTTAAGGTCTGATAGTAATCCATCCATTTCTTCTTTTTCTATGTAAGGGAGAACCTTGAGTTCTCCCTTAACTCCATGGGCCCCTACGATTTTTCCAAAGGCTATCTTCTGTTTACTCAACTATCTCGAGGACTGATCTTTTATTGAGCTTTGTGCTTGCGGCTGTAAGTATGGTTCTTATGGCCTTGGCGGTTCTTCCCTGCTTGCCTATGACCTTACCCAGGTCTTCCTTAGCAACAGCAAGCTCAATCACCGAGGTCTTCTCACCCTCGATTTCAGACACCCTCACCTGGTCAGGGTGGTCTACAAGTGCCTTTGCGATGTACTCAATCAACTCCTTCATCACTGAACCTCCTTCAAGCGTGTCTTTATTTGATTTGGATTAGTTAGCCTTCAGTCCTGCTTTTTTAAAGAGGGATTTAACAGTGTCAGTTGTCTGAGCACCTCTTTTGAGCCATTCACGGAGTCTTTCCTCCTTCAGCTCCACCTTGGCCGGTTCTTTGGTCGGATCATAGGTGCCTACCACCTCTATGAATCGGCCGTCCCTTGGACACCTCTCGTCCGCAACCACAATCCTGTAGAAGGGTCGCTTCTTGCTTCCGTGTCTTGCCAGTCTGATTTTAACAGCCATCTGTCTGCCCGATCACCTCCTCGTTAAGGAATTTATATGGGTAGAAA
>JALUQR010000214.1:0-1070 GCA_027017505.1 bacterium | reverse complement strand
GGTAGAAATCTGCGCAGACCCTCTGCACCGCGCTTTTTTATTACCTTCATCATCTTGCGCATCTCGTTGTACTGCTTTATAAGGCGGTTTACTTCCTGCACCGTGGTGCCACTGCCCTTTGCAATGCGTATCCTTCGTTTTGCGTTCAGTATGGAGGGATTTCTTCTTTCCTCCTTTGTCATGGAGTTTATTATGGCCTCCACCCTGACTATGTTTCGCTCGTCCACCCTTATGCCCTTTGTTCTGGCCAGATTGTTGAACCCTGGTATCATGGAGAGTATGTTCTCTATGGGGCCCATCTTCTTTATGTACTGAAGGTGTTCTCTGAAGTCCTCCAGTGTGAAGCTATCCTTCTTTATCTTCTTTTCAAGCTCCTTGGCCTTTTTTTCATCCATGGCCTCCTGGGCCTTCTCCACCAGGGTGAGCACATCACCCATATCGAGGATTCTGCCCGAAAGCCTGTCAGGATGAAACACCTCAAGGGCATCCGTTTTTTCGCCCACACCGACGAACTTTATGGGCTTGCCCGTTACCATGCGCATGCTGAGTGCTGCTCCACCACGGGCATCGCCATCGAGCTTTGTAAGGATAATACCGGTGATACCCACCGCCTGGTCAAACCCCGTTGCACTCTTTACAGCATCCTGGCCTGTCATGGCATCTGCAACAAAGAGTATCTCCTGGGGTGTGAGCACCTCCTTTACCCTTTTAAGCTCTTCCATGAGGGTGTCATCTATGTGGAGCCTTCCTGCGGTATCCACTATTACGGTGTCATAGCCCTTGAGTCTTGCAACCTTAAGGGCGTCTCTGCATATCTCAACAGGGTCTGTGTGGCCCTCCACATCGAAGCAATCTATGCCACTGGCACCTGCGAGTTTTTTAAGCTGAACCACCGCAGCAGGTCTTGAAAGGTCTGCGGGCACCACATAGGGGTTTCTGCCCCTGGACTTTACAAACCTTGCAAGTTTCACCGCGGTGGTGGTCTTTCCAGAGCCCTGAAGCCCCACGAGCATCACCACCGCAGGACTTCCACGTAGCTCGAGCTCCCTGGAAGTACCACCGAGTATCTC
>JALUQR010000213.1 GCA_027017505.1 bacterium | reverse complement strand
CCCTCGTTATAGCAGCAGTCAAAGTGGTCTTGCCGTGATCAACATGACCTATGGTGCCAACATTAATATGAGGCTTCGTCCTCTCAAATCTTGCCTTGCTCATATCACTACCCTCCAGAAAGTTTTAAAAAGGTTGCGTATGGAGCCCATGACCGGGATTGAACCGGCGACCTCTTCCTTACCAAGGAAGTGCTCTACCACTGAGCTACATGGGCTCTAATCAGATAAAAATAAATGGAGCGGGTGATGGGAATCGAACCCACGCATCCAGCTTGGAAGGCTGGAGTTCTACCACTGAACTACACCCGCTTTTTCCCTTCATGTCTCCTTCTGTAAATGGTGGAGAGGGGAGGATTCGAACCTCCGAAGGCATTACGCCAGCAGATTTACAGTCTGCCCCCTTTGGCCACTCGGGAACCTCTCCAACCAGCACCGTTAACCGCAATCATGGAGCTGGCGGTGGGATTCGAACCCGCAACCTGCTGATTACAAATCAGCTGCTCTACCGTTGAGCTACGCCAGCTCAAAAAAAGAGAATACCTCACCATCCAGATGACGATACATCTTGAATTAAATATATATAGACCACATTCAGCGTGTGTGTCAAGATTTTTTTAGCCCGTTCAGAAAGAACCACCTGTATAGTCCTGTAGCAGTAAGGTCTTTCTACTTTCTGGAAGGTTTGTTCTTGCTCCACAGGCGCATTATTCCTGCCTTTATTATCTCCTTTCTCACCTTCTTTTTGAACTCCAGCTCATCCACCTTGAACTTGAAGGCCTTCTTGCCGTTTATATACACCACGGGCACATGGTCGTTGTACATCCTGAAAAGGTCCTCGTTGGTGCTTATGTCCACTTCCTTGAAGTTAAAGGGTATCTCCTGGCGTACCTTTCCTATTACCTCCTTGACCTCCTTACAGAGACCACATCCCTTTTTGGCGTATATTTCTACAACCGGCACACTCATGTCCCCAACTTTTTCTAAGAAAGTCTGGAAGTTAGTACTCTATTAACCTACTGCGGGAAGGATAGCATAGAGATATGTAGTTATAATAGCAAAAGAGTTTGTAAATATCAAGACCCCTGTTAGAATCAGCAGAAGCCCTGTAACTATGGATATGGCGCGCATGTAGCGTTTTATCCTCTGGAAGTATCTGAGGAATGCGTTTATGGAGAGGGCTGTAAGCAGAAATGGTATTGCAAGTCCAAGCGAGTATGCCACAAAGAGCAGTACCCCTGCCATGGGGGTTGTGGATGTGGCTGCCACCGTGAATATGGCAGAGAGAATCGGGCCTATACATGGTGTCCAGCCCGCAGCAAACCCCACACCCACAAGAAACGAGCCTATAACCCCGGGGCTACCTTCTCTGAAAAAGTGAAGCCTCTTTTCCCTCTGCAGAAACCCTATGTTTATAACCCCTATGACATGCACACCGAGAAGGATTATCACCACGCCACCTATCTTTCGCACCACATCCCTGTAGTCCATGAGCATCTGTCCGAAGAGCTGGGCTGAAAGCCCGAGAATCAGTATAAATACCGCTGAAAAGCCGAGCACGAACATCACCGAGTTGGTGAGTATCACCTTTCTGAGCCTGCGGGAGTCACCCTGGCCCACCAGCTCTTCAAAGGATATGCCTGTTATGAACGATATATAGGATGGCACAAGCGGGAGCACGCATGGTGAGATGAAGGATATAAAACCCCCGCCCATTGCAGCGAGCATCTTGCCCCAGAAGGCAAGCTCCATGAAGGTCTGGGTAGTCATCTCCCGGCAATCTCCCTGAGTGTGTTTATTATGGCCTCTTCGGTCCAGTCCCTGTAGCCAACCACCCTTGCGACCGCCCTGCCCTCTCTGTCTATGATGTATGTGGTGGGCAGTACCACCACCCTGTAACGCTCGCTCACCACACCCTTCTCATCTATGAGTATGGTGAAGCTGTAGTTGTGGCGTCTTGCAAAGTCCACAACCCTTTCTTTTGGCTCAAAGTCATTTACAGCAACAACCGTAACACCCATGTCTTTCAACATCCTGTTGAGCTCATCAAGGCTTTTCATCTCCTCCTTACAGGGTGGACACCAGGTTGCCCAGAAGTTAAGCACCACCACCCTGCCCCTTAAGTCCTCAAGCGAGAACTCCCTGCCCATGACATCCATCAGCACAAACCCTGGTGCCTCAGAAGGCCCTATCCTCTCTATACCTGCCTTCCTCCAGGTGTCTGCCCGCACACCTGTTGAGACAAAAACCCCTGTAACAATAAGAACAGAAAATAATATGTAAAAGGCTCTACCCTTGAGGTGTTTCATCATGCTCAATCCCCAGCAGTCTGAATATGGTCTTCAGATTCTCCCTTCGTGTCCAGTCCCTCGGGCCCCACACCTTCTCGGCTATTATGCCGTTCTGGTCTATTATGAATGTCTCGGGCACGCCCGTGGTCTTGTAGAGCTCCTTTACACTGCCCTTACGGTCGTGGAGTATGAGAAAGCTTATGTTGTATTCCCTCAAAAACTTCTCTATATCCTCTCTTTTTTTGTCCACACTCACTGCCAGTATCACGAATGGTTTGTCCTTGAGCGTTCTGTGGAGCATCTCCATGGACGGCATCTCGTCCTTACAGGGGTCACACCATGTGGCCCAGAAGTTGAGGAACACAACCTTGCCCCTGTAGTCAGACAGTTTGTGTATCCTTCCCTCAAGGTCTGGCAGGCTGAACTCTGGTGCAGGGGTGCCCTGTTTTACCGCAATGTATTCCTCGTGTCTGCTGAACACCACAACTATTGCCACCACTATGGCCACCCCCACGAGCGCTATTGCCATGGGGTTTATACCCCTCTTTGTGGTCCCATTGTCTGCCACCTTTAAGCCTCCTGTTTTTTATGCGTATGCATGTAGCCCTGGCAGTATGAAACTCACACCCCAGTAGAGGAATATCACCGCCATGAAACCTATTATTGACAGATATGCGGTCTTTCTACCCTTCCATCCCCTGGTCACCCGTGCGTGCAGATATGCTGCGTATATGAGCCA
The DNA here is from genome assembly GCA_027017505.1 of bacterium. Taxonomy (GTDB): domain Bacteria; phylum Desulfobacterota; class GWC2-55-46; order GWC2-55-46; family DRQE01; genus DRQE01. The sequence goes on along the minus strand of JALUQR010000213.1, from coordinate 4,243 downwards.
TGTTATAAGCGACCATGTCTCCTTGGGGTCCCAGCTCCAGTAGGCTCCCCATGCGTAGTTTGCCCATATGGCACCTGATATTATACCTATGGTGAGGAACGGAAAGCCCCATGCAATGGTTCTGTAGCTCAGTTCATCGAGCACCCTTGTTTCGGGAAACACATCCAGAAGTGCACTGTTTTTACCCCTTGCCTCGTATCTTTCCTTTACAAGGTACAGCACGCTCAGGGCAAAGCTTATTGCAAAGGCTGCGTATCCTATGAATGTGGTGAACACATGGAAGTCAAGCCATCCTATGGCGTATTTTTCAAGTCCCATTGGAGAGAGAAGGTTTACAAGCCACTTCCACTTGTTCTGCAGTGCGGGGTTAAGGGGCTCCACACTCTTAAACCTGTAGGGAAGAAGCGAGGCAGCGAGCACCGAAAGAAAGGCCAGCGTCATAACCATGGCTCCCAGGGCCTTCATCCTGTGTTTTCGCTCTATAATAAGGTATCCGCCTGTAAGTGTCCACACAAAGAGCACCATGGACTCGTACAGATTGGAAAACGGCGCATGCCCTGACTCAGCGGTCCTTGCAATAAGCACCATGGTAACAGAAAGAAACGATATATATGCAAGGGCTGTCGCACTCTGGCCCAGCCACTCCTTCCTGAATATCCAGTAAAGGATGTAGAATAACGCTGTAATGAAGTAGAAGGCAAATGCCATGGTGAAGAACATGAGCGACATTATTACTTCGGTGCCATTCATATCTTAAGCCTCCTTGTTTTTGCCCGAGATACTGCGTATTGTCTCTGTAATCTCGCTGAATTCCCTTTCAAAGGAAAAGGGGTTTTTGTTGGACACCCCTCCAATCTTCACATCCGCCCTTTCGGAACACATCCTAACATCTATCCAGAGCCTTCTGTGGTAGACGAAGAATGCCAGTATAAAGCCCACACCCATTATGGCAGAACCAACCCACACTATGTTGGTTCCGGGGTCCTTGTTCATGGATATGCCCGAATAGGGTATGGTTCTGAATCCGGTGAGCACAAGGTCGTAGTTCTTATCTGGCAGGCTCTTTATTATACCCGGATAGTTGAAAAACAGCCATGGCTTGCCCACAAGCTTTCCCCCTCTGTAGACCTCCAGCTGGACTGCAGGGTTTTTCGTCTCTGCAGACTTTGAGAACACCGTGCGTGTTCTCTCATCGAAGGCAAAGTCAGACACATATCCCACAAGCCTTATGGAATACTCCGTGCCCTCTATCTTTTTGAGCTCTCCCCAGCCAAGTCTCACCAGCTTCTCTATCCTGTTCTCTTTGAGATTCTGCAGACCTACTTCTGCCTCTCGTATGCGGTCCCATGCGGTCCCGTAGCTTGACTGGTAGAACCTTATGCCCTTGTAGTAGAGGGGCTCATTCACCCATATGTGTTTTGTGAGCACCTCTTTTCCGTCCTCTATTACGGTGAGCAGGGAATTATACTGCTTTATCTGTCCTGTTTCGTAGTAGTCTATCCAGAATCTTTCAAGTCTTAATGAGAAGTCACTGTTAGGAACCTTTACCGTCGCACCCTCAAGAATGGGGGCGAAGTCCCTGAACCCCCAGATGCTTCCCACCATGGCACCCAGAAGTATCACAAGAAGGCTCAGATGGGTTACATCAGAGCCGAACCTTCCTATAATCCCCTTCCACGCATAGACCATAAAGCCATCCTCTGTGTCCTTGACCTTCACCTTATAGCGCCTTTTTCTCAGAAGGTTTACGATACCGTTGCGCACATCCTCAAGTGTGCCGTCAATCTGAAGCCTTTCTCTGTTGCCCAGTCTGTCTATTATGGAGGTATCGAAGTCCTCTTTGTTTTTCTCCTTGAGCAGTGCCCTCCACTTTGAGGGGAATCTTTCAAGTGTGCACACCACTATGTTGAGCACCAAAAGCCCCAGAAGTGAGGTGAACCACAGGGTGTGGTACATGTCATCCAGGCCGAACCGTTCTATTATGACCGCCCAGCCCTCGCCGTAGATCATTCTGTAGTAGTCCATGGGGCGCCCCTGCTCTATAAGGGTGCCTATGATGGAGACCACCGCTATGGTTATGAGCACGAATATGGTCAGCTTTACGGAGCTAAAGAACCTCCATATCCTGCCACCGATGGAGCGATACCATACTACCTTTTCTTCCACTTCTCCCACTCTTTCCACCATGGCCTTTACTTCTTGGAGAACTCTTCAAGATATGCCTTCGCAGCCTTGCCCACCTGACCCTCGGGGTCAAGCTTCAGTGCCATCTGCCATGCCTTTTCTGCCTCGTCCTTTCTGCCAAGTCCGTATGCAAGTATGAACCCCTTGGTGAGCCATATCCTGTGATAATACGGGTTTCTCTTTATACCCTCCTCTATGTACTTGAGCCCCTCAAGGGACTTTCCAATATAGTGGTTTGAAAGCCCCAGGTCGTTGTAGGTGTCCACATCATCAGGGTTTAGCTCTATGGCCTTTTTGTAATACTCTATTGCCTCCTCGAACCTTCTCATACCGAAGTATATGTCTCCCAGGCGTGCGTATATGGCCCAGTCCTCGGGAGTACCCTTCAGCTGTTCCTTCAGGGTGATGACCACCCTCCGGTAGTCCACGGTTCTTGCTGGAGAGGAATATCCTGTGGTAGACGCTCTGTTCGTACGAAGGGAATCCTCACCTGCCCTTTTTGTTCCAAGCCAGTATCCACCTGCTCCAAAGGCGAGGGCAAGAAGAAGAACCAGTGCTATGTTCTTTATATTCATGGCAGTATGTTATCGGGAAAATCGTTTATCTATTATTCTTCTTATCTCCACCACATCTTTCCCCTGTTTGTAGAGTTCATAGGCAACTATGGCCTCGTCCATACATATCTCGCATCTGCTGGCATGGAGGTCAACATAGCATGTCAGAAGACTCTTGTGGCCAAAGTGTTTCTTGCAATCGCAGTAACAGTAGAGGCTGTCTATAATCTCTGGTATTTCTTTTGCTATCCTGTAGGCGCGTGCCTGCTTGCCCACAAAGTATGCAGGTGAAAGTGTGGGGCGTTCCTCCCATCCCCTGAGTGAGGAAGGATCCACGCTTCTGTTCTCACCACATGCGGTGAGAGTCATAAAGAGTGCTGTTATCAAAACCCCCTTAAGCAACACCTTCATGGTATCACCCTTTCAATCTTTAGTGGTTCTTCTATATCATTTAAAGCATAACATACCAAGATTAAAGGTTTATTAAAGATATATTACTATTTTTTTACTCTTCTCCACTTGCCCTATCTAACCTCTCTGCATAGAAGGCCTGGCTCGTCATTTTTTCTGGTTCACCAAAGAGTATGCACTTTGTGGGACACCTCTTTGTGGGTTTATCGTCCTGCGGGCAGAGTTCGTAGTTTATTACCGCAAGGTTATCCTTTATGGTTATCCCGCCTGGCACCTCGCAATCCTTAACGCAGAGTCCACACCCTATGCAGGCCACCTTGCAAACCTTCTTTGCCTGTGCGCCCTTGTCCCTGTTCTTGCAGAACACAAAGAGCTTTCTGTCCTCCGGGTGCATCTCTATTATATCTCTGGGGCATGCCCTTGCGCAGGCACCACAGCCAACGCACTTATCGTAGAACACAACGGGTAGTCCGTTGTCGTTCATCTCCATGGCCTCGAACCTGCATGCGTCAACGCAGTCTCCGTAGCCAAGGCATGAGTATGCACATGCCTTCTCTCCACCGGTGAGGTTTGCAGAGGCACATGTTCTGTCTCCCCTGTATACCGCGTTCTTTACGGTCTCTCTGTGTCCGCCCCTGCAGAGCACCACCGCAATGAGCCTTTTTGCGTCCACACTCTCCACGCCCATCAGTTGTGCTATTTTATCCACCATCTCCTGTCCTCCCACAGGACACGCGTTAATGGGTGCACTGCCAGTGGCAATGCTCTCTGCAAGCTGAAAACAGCCCGCATACCCGCAGGCACCACAGTTGGTCTGTGGTAGCTCCTCGTATATCTTCTCCACCTTCGGGTCTATCTTTACCGCAAGTTTCTTGTTCGCTATGGCAAGAAAGATGGAAAAAAATATGCCCAGTCCTCCCATCACCATAAGGGCTATAAGGAAAACAACCTGCATGATTACAAGCCTTCCTTTCTTAAGGTAGTTTTATTATTTATAGGTAATGGTTACCGATTTCGGACCAAAATATGCTGTATTTCGTGATATCCAGTACTTCGTAACATCTTATAAATCAAGGGAAATATGTCCTCATGAC
>JALUQR010000212.1 GCA_027017505.1 bacterium | reverse complement strand
GGCACAGAGATATACTATCCAGTGCCCCTTCATCTCCAGGAATGTTTCAGGGGGTTAGGTTACAAAAAAGGAGACTTCCCTGCCTCAGAGAAAGCGGCCAGAGAGAGCCTCGCTTTACCCATATATCCTGAACTGAGTATGGCTCAACAGGTGCACGTAGTGTCCACCATCGCAGAGTTCTACAATCTCATGAAGATGTGAGATTTATCTCGGGGAGACCTTCTGTAAAAGGGTTTTGGCCCCATGTTTCCCCTTCTTCGGTAGAAGGGGCTTGCAAATGACCCAATCCATTTCATCCTTAGTCCACTACAGGCTTGACATATCTATAAAAAGGGTATTTATTATGAATAAGTTCTCTTGACGGAGTTTGATTTGATGGACAGAGAAGAGAGCTTGAAAAAGCCCAGGGAATATGTAAGGCAGAGATACTTTATTGCAAGAGAACTCCAGCTCACCATAGCCATACTTGTTGTGCTGGCCTTACTTGGTGGAATATTCCTTCAATCCATATCCGCTGCACTCAGCACATATCTTGAGCTGGAGACCCCTGCCCTCGGGATATTCCTTGTAATAGGATATATTATCATTGTGGTCTTCTTTGCCATAATATTTTCGCATCGGCTTGTTGGTCCTTTCAAGAGGCTTGAATATGAGATGATGAGTATAGCGGCAGGTAACCTCGACGCAAGACTCTCGGTGAGGGCAAAGGATGACCTGCATGTGAGGAACTTCGTGAAACATGTAAACAGCTTTATAGCAAAGTTCGAGGACATGAGCAAAGAGTACAATCGACTCAACAGTACCATATCCACGAGGTTGAGTTATATCATAAACGAGCTATCAAAAGAGACCTATGATCGTGAGAAGATAAGAAAAGAGCTTCAGGAACTTCAAAGACAGATTCATGAGTTCCGTGAGAAGTGGTGATAAGGCTTCGGCCTTCTATGAGAGAGTAAGTCTTTCATGAAAAGGTGGAGAGCCTTCTTCAAAGTCGTTCCCCTCATAGTGGCATTCCTCGCAGTACTTTCCCTTGTATTTCACAGATACATTGAGCGTTATCCCGTACCTTCTAAAACAAAAGAAGTCCTTGTAAAGACGGTAATAGATGGAGATACGATTGTGGTCCAGGGGGGTAAGAAGGTAAGGTACATAGGAGTGGATACCCCCGAGTTTGGCGAGCCTCTATATGAAGAGGCGAGATCAAGGAACATCTCTCTCGTTGGTGGTAGATACGTTGAGTTGAGGATATGCGAAGAAGAACCCAGAGACCGTTATGGCAGGGTCCTTGCCTGGGTATATGTGGATGGGCAACTTGTAGATGAGATCCTCCTTGAAGAGGGCCTTGCACGTGTATTTACGAAGTCCCCCTGTGTTGGGGAAAAGCTGGATGAGCTCAAAGCATACGAACGAAAGGCAAGGCTTGAAGGTATAGGTATATGGAAAGTCGATGAGAAGCGTGTAGAGAAGAACCTGCCCACCATCACTCCAGATAAGGCCCGCCTGTTTGTGGGAAGAGAGGTACGGGTGGAAGGTAAGGTGGTGGATGTCTATAAGGGTAGAGGTGCGGTATTCATAAATTTTGGTAGAGACTATAGGAGAGACTTCAGTGCTGTAGTGCTTGGAAAGTATCTTTATAGATTCGATGCCAGAGGGATAGACCCTGATATATATAAGGGACGACGCATAGCCGTGGAAGGGAAGGTTGAGCTTTACAGGGGAAGGGTCGAGATAGTGGTCAGGGATCCACAGCAGATAGAGATACTGGATTAGGGTTGGTAATGTCGGTATCAGACCTTGAAAAAGGTATAGAGTCCTGACACAGCCATGGCCTTTAATCTAAAGGAATTGATTCTAAGGGCAGGGGGAGGAGACAGGGTAGATCTTCTTCTCAGGGATGCCCGTATTGTGAACGTATTTTCAGGAGAGGTGGTGCGTGGTTCTGTTGGTATATGGGATGGAAGGATATGTGGTGTTGGAGAGTACAGGGCTAAGAAGACTATAAACCTTGGAGGTATGTACCTTGCCCCTGGCTTTATTGACGGGCATATACATATAGAGAGTACGATGCTCTGCCCCGAGGAATTTGCAAGGGCAGTCCTTCCGAGGGGTACCACATCTGTTGTTTGTGATCCTCACGAGATAGCCAATGTAATGGGTGGGCGGGGTATAAGGTACATGCTCCGCTCAACAGAGGCACTACCGCTCGATGTGTTCATCATGCTCCCTTCATGTGTGCCTGCA
>JALUQR010000211.1 GCA_027017505.1 bacterium | reverse complement strand
GTTCTTAGCATGTCGTCTGTTGTCTGTATTGTCTTTGAGTTAAGCTCGTATGCCCTCTGTGCCATTATGAGATTCACCATCTCTTCGACCACATTGACATTTGACATCTCAAGAAAGCCCTGCACTATGGTGCCTGCTCCCTCGGTGCCAGGGGTAACCACAAGCGGGTCTCCTGATGCCTGCGTGGGCAGATAAAGATTGCCTCCTATGGACTTAAGCCCCGAGGGGTTTATGAACCTTACAAGCTCTATGTTTCCCACCTCTGTCGGTGTGGACACACCTGGCTGTGTTACAGAAACTATTCCATCCGTGCTTATGGTTATGGTGAGTGCATCCTGTGGTATGATTATCTGGGGCTCAAGCACATAGCCCTCTGCTGTAACCAGTCTGCCCTCGTTATCAACCTTGAACTCACCGTTTCTCGTGTAGGCAATCTCTCCGTCGGGCTTTGTTACCTGAAAGAACCCGTCACCATCTATGGCAAGGTCCAGCGGGTTCTGGGTCTGCTGTAGGTTGCCCTGGCTGAATATCTTGTGCGTTGATGCGGGCTTCACACCGTGGCCTATCTCAAGCCCTGATGGAAGTATGGTTGAAGGAGATGTGGAAACACCAGGGCTTTTAAGCTCCTGGTATATGAGGTCCTGGTAGTTTATCCTTGCCTTCTTGAAACCCACTGTATTTATGTTGGCAAGGTTGTGGGCTATCATGTCTATCCTCATCTGCTGGGCTTCCATACCCGTTGATGCTGTCCACAGAGCCCTTATCATGGCCTGCTACCTCCTTCGGGTTTTTGCTATACCTCTTTTATGATTCTCCCTGTTATCTCATCCATTGCCTGAAGCAGTTTCATCTGCCCCTCGTACCTCCTGTAGGTCTCTATGATGGAGACCATCTCCCTTACAGGGTTCACATTGGACTCTTCAAGATAACCCTGCAGTATATCCATGGTGGGGCGTTCCTTAAGGGGCTCTGCCTCAATGCGAAACACAAGCCCCTCTTTTATGACCTCCGCATCCTCGGGAAAGCCCACCACCTTAAGCCTGTCTATGGTGAGCCCGTTTTCAATGATGTTGCCCTCTTTATCTATGGTGAGCTCTCCACCGGAGAGCACTATCCTTCCGTCCTCACCGAGCACCTCGAATCCATCTGGGGTTACAAGCACACCGTCTTTACCGAGGGTAAAGGCACCATACCTTGTGTATCTTGTACCCACAGGGGTGGAAACCACAAAGAAGCCCTCACCATCTATTGCAACATCGAGGGGATTCTCTGTCCTTCTTAACGCACCCTGTGAGAGGTCTATCCTTCCTGTATCTGCGGGGTTTACAAAGGCCTTGAGCCTGTCATCAAATACAACCTCGAATACCGCAATATCCCTCTTAAAACCAGGGGTGGATAGATTGGCAACATTTGATGCGACAACATCAAGCATCATCTGCTGGGCCTTTGCACCCGTAACCAGGGCATATATGCCACCGTCCATGACCATACCTCCAAAAAAGGGATGTTGTATCTGCCAACAGGTTAAATGCAATACCCGTGCCACCTCTGCGATACAGGGGTGTAATGGAAAAACTCTTTATTTCTGGGTAGATTACATAAGAAGTGCGGGTTTCCAGGGGTGTCATTTTTTTCCTGGCATGAAGGGTTTTCCTGTCAATTTTTTCTCATCTTCTCCACCGTAACAAGAAGCGTCAGTTCTGCTCTGCTGAGGCCGAGCCTTTTTGCAACCTCCTCTTCTGGCACGCCCCTGTGTAGCATCTGCCTGGCCTGTGCGTAGAGCTGTTCTCTGTTCTCTCCAGGGGGTGGCATCCTGCGGAGCTGTTCTATTGCATCTTCGAGCTTGTTTATAATATCGTCAAGGCGGGTCTGGTTGGATTTTATCCTTTCAAGGGATTTTATTACCTCCTGTTTCTTTGCTTCGAAGTGGGCTGTAAGGTGTTTGAGTTTTTCGAGCTCCTCCTCAAGCTCCAACGCGCTGGTTTCTGTGGACAGCTGTCTTAACTTTACAATGAGAAAGACAAGGACAACCACTATAACTATATCGAGCACTACAACTACGGGTATCCAGAGTTCCAACTTATGGGTCAACTCCTTTCAGGCGAGTATATCCACCCTGTGCTGTTTTTCCTCTTCCTCTTTCTTTTCAGAGCTGTTGTGGTGTCTGTGTTTGTTTTTTTCTTCCTCGCGCACCCTGGGCTTTCTGTCCACCCTGTGTGCGGGCATTATACCCTCTATGGATGGTATGATTTCCTGATT
>JALUQR010000210.1 GCA_027017505.1 bacterium | reverse complement strand
GTATGCCCTCGTAGGAGGATAGCTCGAGCATCTTCGGGTCTATAAGGAGCAGTCTCACATCCTCTGGGGTTGCCTTGTAGAGTATGCTCAGTATCATTGCATTTACGGACACACTTTTACCTGCCCCTGTGGAGCCTGCTATAAGAAGGTGTGGCATCTTTTTAAGGTCTGCAACAAAGGGCACCCCTGAAGAGTCCTTGCCCAGGGCGAGGGTGAGTTTAGAGGGGCTTTCCCTGTATGCAGGGCTTTCCAGAAGTTCCCGCAGAAGAATCTTCTCCCTTACAGGGTTGGGCACCTCTATACCCACTACCGCCTTTCCAGGTATGGGTGCCAGTATCCTTATGGAGGTTGCACGCATTGCAAGGGCAAGGTCGTCTGAGAGGCTTAAGATTCTTCCCACCTTTATGCCAGGGGCTGGCTCAAACTCATAGACCGTTATGACAGGCCCGGGGCGAACCTCCACCACCCTGCCCTCAACACCAAAGTCACGCAGTTTCTTTTCCAGAATGCGGGAGTTCTTTATAAGGCTTTCTCTGTCGAGCTGGTGTTTTCTTTCAGCAACAGGGTCAAGAAATGACAGCGGTGGCAGGCTGAAGCTACCCTCTTTGTGCACGAATTTGAACTCCTGCTGGACCTTCTCTTCTGGTTTTTCTTTTTCTGTCTTCTTTTTCGGTGGTTCTGCGGTTACTATGGCAGGCGTTGAGGAGGGCTTTTTTACAGGTTCTGCGGGCTTCTTTCTTGAAAACACCTTTGAGGCAAGCCAGCCCACCGCCCTGAATATGGACACACCCAGGGCCAGCAGTTTTTCAACGAAACTCACAAGCGATATACCCGTGGTAAGCCTTATGGATATAAGCCACACAGAGCCCAGCACTATAAGTGTGCCAAGAACCCCGAGGTAGGGTTCCATGTACTCTGTTGCAAGCTCTCCGAGAATGCCTCCTGCTGAAATTCCCCTGTCCATGAGAGATAGCAGGCCCGAGCTTGCCACTACGAACACACATAGCCCCAAAAACATGGATAGCCTGAACGAAAGCCCCTCTCTGAAAAGAAAGAAGTAGCTTAAAAGCAGAAACAGCAGGGGAAACACATAGGCGGTGTATCCCACAACTACAAACAGTAGCATGGAAACATTGTTTCCCACAATACCCACCCAGTTCTTCGAGCCCGTGTGATAGACCACAAGGCTTGCCCCTGAAAGCAGAAACAGGGCAAAGAAGGCTATACCTGCTATCTCCGAGTAAAGCCCTCTTTTTTTCTTCTCCCTGGAGTTTGCCATGGGCCCGTATCAGTCCTTTTTGAACTGTTTGCTCAGGCTTATTGTCTGATACTGGTAGGATGAGCCTATCTTTGGTCCGTATACCTTTTCTGGCAGAGAGCTCATCTTTTCAAAGAAAAGTTTACAGAAGGTCTGCCCGTGCACCACCATGAAGGGCACATCGTGTGCCCTTACCTCGAGCACCGCCTTTGTGCCCTTTACCTCTCCGTTACTGCCGTAACCGAACCCCGGGTCAAAAAACCCTGCATAATGGGTTCTGAGCTCCCCTGAGCCCACCTCATAGGGCACCATCTCTGCTGCATAGCCTGAGGGCACCCTTATTCTTTCCTTTGATGCCAGTATGTAGAACTCCTCGGGCTCAAGAATGAGTGTGTCCTTGGTGTTTCTGTAGATGGGCTCCCAGAAGTCCTCTGCATTGTAGTAGTTAACCCTGGTGAGGTCTATAACATGGCTGTTCTTTTTGGACTTATAGCCTATAATACCGCCATTGTCCTCTCCAACGAGGTCCACACTCATGAAAAGCCCGTTGGATATCCTTACCTCCCTGTTTGGAAGTGCCTTTGAGCCATCGTAAAGGAGCGAATATTTGCTGTTGAGCCTGCGAAGTGTGGTATCTCCAACAACTGCCTTACCCCTTCTGAGTCTCATCTGAACAAGGCTCACACCTGCCCTTATCTTTATGGTGAAGGACCTTGGCAGTACCTCGACGAAGAGTCTGCCCCTGTAGCCTGCGGGCACCTCATCGAAGCGGGGGTTGTTGTCCGTTATAACGCGGGCGAATATATCGAGTCTGCCCGTTGTGGACTTTGGGTTTGCCTTGCCGTCCACATCCGCAGGCAGATTCAGCTCCTCCACCAGGGGTATGAGATACACGCTTCCCCTTTCAAGTATGCCACCCTCTGAGATGTCCATCTCGTACATCACAAGGTCAGAGCCATAGATGTCAGGGGTATGGAGCCTGTCAAGAACAGGCACATTCTCGGGTAGAAAGCTGGATACAAGCCTGAATGCCTTTGGACCACACCTTAAGTCTATACTGGCAGGCTGTATCTGGTGGTCTTCAACAGGCGGGTCTGCCCTTATTATGCCCTCCTCTACAGCCCTTTTGAGTTCCTGGGAGCTCAGTACACCGTTTTTTGTAGCCCCTTTTTTCATAAGAAACATCTGTTATGATACATTAAAATAAGGAGAAAATAAAGCCCCTTTCAGCAGAGCTCCTTGAGCTCCCTGGCGTTTATCACCGCATTGCCCATGGCGTCGTTATTGAAGTAGACATACACATCGAGCCCGTCTTTTATAAATCCACTTATGGTCTTTGCCCATTTTTTAAGAAACTCCCTTTCGTATCTGCCACCGTAGAGTGTACCCGAGCCATGGAACCTTATGTAAACGAACCCTGCGGTGATAGCCGCAGGGGTTGTAAACCCAGGCATGTGATAGAGGCAGAGGGCAATACCCTTTTGTTTGAGTATCTTATAGACTGCTTCACAGAACCAGCTCTGGTCTCTGAACTCAAAGACAGCCCTTATCCCCTGGGGAAGTTTTTCTGTAAACTCCTTGAGTCTTTCTGGATTTACACGCCAGCGTGGTGGTAGCTGGAAGAGAAGGGGGCCAAGGTTTTCTTTCAGAAGGGTCGCACGCTCCATGAAAAGAGAGAGGGGTTTTTCAGGCTCAAGGAGTTTTCGCATGTGGGTTATATACCTGCTCACCTTCAGTGCGTAAACAAAGCCCTTCTTTGCACACCTGTGCCAGCTTATAAAGCTGTTCTTTGAGGGCAGATGATAGAAGGTGTTGTTTATCTCCACCGTATCGAAGTGTTTCATGTAGAAGCCGAGCCATTCTGACTCTCGCATATCCTCTGGATAGAACACACCCCGCCAGTGCTCGTACACCCAGCCCGATGTGCCTATAAGGAGAGTGCCCTTTTTACTCATAGCTCCCTCTTGAAGGTAAGGACTGCAAGCACTATGGTGAAGAAGGCGAATACCGAAAGAAACAGTATATCCTCTTTTATGGCTCCAAGTCCTGCGTTTTTAAAGAGCACGGTTTTCAGTGCATGCACCGAGTATGTCTCTGGGTTCACCTTTGCAAAGAGCCTTAAAAAGGGTGGAAAACTTTCCACAGGATAGACCGCTCCACTCGGAAAGAACAGTATCACATTGAGGAACCCACCGAGCACGCCCACCACCCTTGGATGGTCTGCCCTGCCCAGGATGAGAAACATAAGCCCCTGGAGCGAAAGGGTGGAAAGCGTTACCACAAGAATAACACCCACAAGTCCACCAGGGCTCAGCACATCCCAGAGATATATGCCCGCAATAAGGGAGCTTAAAAAGAGCACCACAAGGGCAAGCACCGTGGTTATGATAAGCCCGCTTATGATAAGCCCTGCGACAATGTCTGTCCTCGTAAGGGGTGTCAGAAGGATGCTCTCATCGGTACCGAGGAATCTATCCATAACCATGTTGAACACCCCTGTGGTGAGTGCACCCAGGAATATGGCCATTATCACCACGCCTGGTATGAGTGTCTGGTCATAGTCTATCTTTGGGTGCACCTCCATGGTTCTTACCGTAACCCCTGGTGTTCTCTTCCTTACTGTGGTGAATCCCTCTCTGACAGAGGTAAGTGCAGAAAGAAGAGCTGTCTTTAGTGTGTTTGCAGAGACCACATCTGTGTTGTCCACAAAGAGTCCCACCTCTGCCCTTCCCCTTTTTAACAGGTGTTTTGAGAACCCCTGGGGTATTATCACCACTGCCTTGAATCTTCCCTGTTTAAGTCCTTCCATGGCCTCACCCTCTGAGCTCAGCCTGTGGATGGTGATGGTTGAGGGGCCACGCTCCACTGCGGTGAGGTTTTCTATAATCCTTTCTGCAGGGCCACCGCCATCGCGGTCTATAATTGCAACTGGCAGGTGTTTCAGCTCGCCAAGGAAGGAGTTGCCAAGTATGAGCAGATACACTATGGGCATGATAATACTTACCGCCATCACCAGGGGATTGCGCAGGAACTTTCTTAAGTCCCTTTCTATTATGGCAAGCAATCTGCGCATGGTTTTTTTATCTGCCCCACTTTCTCGGCACCCCTGCACCTATAAAGAAGCTCACCTTTCTGGTCTCCTCGTCCCTTACGGGTCTGCCGGTATAATGGATGAACACATCTTCAAGTGTCAGGCTGGTTATTCTGGCGTTTTTAATATTGACGCCCTTTGCGTAAAGTGCCTCGAATATGAGGGGAAGCTCCTGCTGGCTGTTCTCAACTGTAGCTGTAAGAAGGCCTTCTTTGTAGACAGCACTTTTTACCTTCTTGAGTGTTCTCACCGTTGCAACGGGGTCTACTCCCTGGGGGCATTCCACGGTAAGCTCCACCCTGTCCTTTTCGTGCACACTCTTTTTAAGTCCCTCAACGGTATCCACCGCTATTATCCTTCCGTAGTCTATTATTGCCACCCGTGTGCACAGTGCCTCTGCCTCTTCCATGTAATGGGTGGTAAGAAGTATGGTAAGGGAGTATCTCTCTTTAAGCCTTTTCAGGAGTTTCCACACCATGTAACGGCTCTGGGGGTCGAGTCCCAGGGTGGGCTCATCGAGTATGAGCACTGCAGGCCGATGGATGAGTGCCCTTGCAACCTCAAGCCTTCGGCGCATCCCTCCAGAGTAGGTGGCAACAAGGTCATCAGAGCGTTGCTCAAGCCCTATCATTCTTAAAAGGTAGTCTATCTGTTCTGTTCTTTCCCTTTTTGAAAGCCCGTAGAACCTGCCGTAGATATCCAGGTTTTCCCTTGCGGTAAGGTCAAGGTCGCATGTCATTGCCTGTGGGACCACACCTATAAGGTGTCTTACCTTTGCACATTCTCTTACCACATGGTGGCCACACACCCTTGCCTCTCCGCTGGTGGGTCTTAAAAGGGTTGTGAGAATTCTTATAAGTGTGGTCTTGCCCGCGCCATTTGGCCCGAGAAGCCCGAAGAACTCCCCCCTTTCAACTCTCATGTCCACCCCCTTGAGTGCCTCTATGTTGCCGAATCTTTTTACAAGGCGGTGTGTCTCTATGGCAGGCACATCCGTCATGGTGCTAAAATATCCTCACATTTACGGTCATACCGTGTTTTAGAAGCTCTCCAGGGTCACTCTTTACAGAGAGTTTCACCCTGAAGGTCTTCACATCGGGTCTACCCCGTTTTACATCCCTCTGGGTTGCAAACCCTGCAAGCGGGGTTATCTCTGTAACCTCTGCCTCAAAGGACTCCTCTGGCATGGATGGAAGTGTTACAACACCCCTTGAGTGTAGCCTGACCCTGGCTATGAGGGTTTCCTCTATGTCCACCCTTACCCATATGCGGGTTCTATCGTGCACAGTGTATACAGGTGTTGCGGGCTGTACAACCTCGCCTGGCTCGAATGCCCTGTAGACCACAACCCCGTCAACAGGGGAGAAGACCTCAAGCTCTTTAAGCTGTGCCATGACAAACTCCTTTCTTGCTTCAAGCTCATGCAGTCCTGCCCTCAGGGATTTTATGCGCATCCTCTGTGCCTCAAGCTCTGCCCTTTTTGCCTTCTTTTCTGCCAGAAGCTGTTTCTTTCTTCTTTCAAGTATTGCGACATCCTTCTCGAGCACCATCTTTTTGGTTCTTGCTGAGTCAAGCTCCTTTTCAGTGGCTATACCATCGCTGTAGAGGGAGGATATACGAAGGAGGTCTTTTTTTGCCTCTTCAAGGAGGGTCTGAGCCCGCTGTATCTCTTCGTCCATTCCTTCAAGTGCTGCGGACAGGGAGTCCACAATGGAGGCCACTGCACCGAGCTTTTTTTCTTCTGCCTCTATTTTTGCCTTGAGTTCCTGCATGCGGAAGTCTACCTCCCGCAGTTGTGCCCTGAGCTTTGCATCATCGAGCCTTACAGCCAGCATGCCCTTTTTTATCCTGTCTCCTTCGTTACAGCACAGCCACACGATTCTGCCACCACGCTGGGGTGCAAGCTCCACCTCTTTAAGCTCAACCACCCCGGTGGTCTCCATGTACTCAGGGGCTGGCCCCTCTCTGACCAGAAGATACAACACCACACCAGCGACAACAGCAAGGGTTATTACCAGCAGGGTCTTTTTCAGCATTTCTGCTCCTTACACTTAGATGTTATATCAGCCATCCATGGAGGTCAACCTGACCCGGAGAACCTCCTGCGCAGTCTTTTTGACAGAAGGTCTGCCCTGCGCACAGGCTCTGGCAGTCTGTATCTGCCCGCACACAGGGTTACCACCCTTATCGAATCCTCAAGGGTTATCCTGTGTCCTGGTGAGACGAACACAGGAAGCACCCCCTTTTTGGTTCTCAATACCACACCCACCACCCTTCCCCTGTACACAAGAGGTGTGTGGGCAAACCTCTGGTCTTCGGGCTCCTCGTATTCGCCCACAAGCCTTGATTTTGCACATCCCACGGTGGGCATATCGAGCAATATACCTGTGTGTGTTGCTATGCCCATGCTTCTGGGATGTGCGATGCCCTGTCCGTCAAAGAGTATCACATCGGGTCTTACAGAAAGGCTCTTTATGGCAGACACAATGGCAGGCCCCTCTCTGAAGGACAGCAGTCCAGGAATGTATGGAAACCCTGTCTCCTCTATGACCCATCTTTCCTCAACACACACAAGCTCGGGTACCCTGAAAAGCACTGCCACCGCTATGGTTCTGCTGTCTGTAAAGGCACAGTCCACACCCGCAACATAACGGACCTCTGTTTTAAGAGGCACGAGTCTTATCCTCTTTGCCAGTTCAAGCTGTACCTTTATGGCCTCTTTTCTTGCACTGGCAGGGTCTCTGTAACCAGAGGTCTTTTTCAAGGGGAGTTTTATCTTAAAAAATCAAGCGCTTTCCCTATATCGGGATACGCGAAATCAAAGCGGTTTTCTATAAGAAAAAATGGCTTTACTTTTTGGCTTACAAATGATTCTTTCACGAAGTCCCAACCCATCATTATTCCAATCAGAAATTTTGGGACGGGTACAGCTGGCTTTTTTGTTATTTTGGATATGACTCTTACAATCTCTCTCGCTTCTGCAGGGTTTGGAGAAACCGCGTTTACTATGACCTTCTTTTTGTCCTTATCTCCTGCGAGAGTTCCATCTGATAT
>JALUQR010000209.1:2749-19752 GCA_027017505.1 bacterium | reverse complement strand
AGTTGAGGCAACAGGAAGGGTCAAGGATATTGAAAAAAAGGGTGGTTCTGGTAGAATAACAGTTGAAACCCCGTTCAGGGGTAAGAATGCTCTTGCAGTGGGCGGTAGCATTGCGGTAGATGGGGTCTGCCTTACTGTGGAGGAGATAAGGGATGGTATCTTCAGTGCCCATATAAGTGGTGAGACCCTTGGAAGAACCACCCTGGGCAGACTCAGAAGGGGCGACAGGGTGAACCTTGAAAGACCCCTTACGCCTGGAACCCCGCTGGGAGGCCACCTCGTAACAGGCCATGTGGACTGCACAGGAAGGATAGAAAAAAAAGAAAGACTCAAAGAGGGGCTTCTCGTCCACATCTTTCTGCCAGAGGAATACAGAAGATATGTGGCAGAGAAGGGTTCCGTTGCGGTGGATGGCATAAGCCTTACCGTGTGTGGACTTCTACCACAGGGGTTTTCAGTGGTCCTTGTGCCACACACAGTAAGGGTTACAACCATAGGCGATAAACCCGTGGGTGGCACGGTGAATATAGAGACAGATATTATCGCAAAGTATGTGGAAAGGTTTCTTACAGGCCACAGGGGTGGTATAACAGAGGCTTTTCTTAAAGAACATGGATTCATAAAAGAACAAAAGGAGTGATTGGAATATGTCCATAAAGAGGATAGAAGAGGCCCTCAGGGACATAAAAGAGGGAAAGATGGTAATCCTTGTTGATGACGAGGACAGGGAGAACGAGGGAGACCTCTGCATGGCAGCAGAGCTTGTCACCCCCGAGGCCATAAACTTTATGGCAAAGTACGGCAGGGGTCTTATATGCCTTACCCTTACAGAGGAGAAGGCGGATGCCCTTGGACTTGAGCCCATGGTGAAGGAGAACACCTCGCTTTACAGGACCGCATTTACCGTATCCATAGATGCCAGGGAGGGTGTCACCACCGGTATATCCGCATACGACAGGGCGGTTACCATCCTCAAGGCGGTTCAGGATGATGCAAGGCCACACGATTTTGTAAGGCCAGGCCATATCTTTCCCCTCAGGGCACAGAAGGGCGGGGTGCTTGTAAGGGCAGGCCAGACAGAGGGCAGTGTGGACCTTGCAAGGCTTGCAGGGCTTAAGCCCGCAGGCGTTATATGCGAAATCATGAAGGAAGACGGCACCATGGCAAGGATGCCAGACCTTGAGGTATTTGCAAAAAGACACAACCTCAAGATAGTTACCATAGCGGACATAATAGAGTACAGGCTCAGAAAAGACAGACTTGTAAGAAGGGCTGCGGAGTCCACCATACCCACAAAGTATGCGGGCGAGTTCAGGGCAATAGCCTACGAGAACGATATAGACCAGAACGAGCACCTTGCACTCGTAAAGGGAGAGATAAGAGAGGATGAGCCCGTGCTCGTAAGGGTGCACTCGGAGTGTCTCACAGGCGATGTGTTCGGCTCTGAAAGGTGCGATTGTGGAGAACAGCTTGTCGGAGCCATGAGGATGATAGAAAGAGAGGGCAGAGGCGTTATACTCTACATGCATCAGGAGGGCAGAGGCATAGGGCTTGCAAACAAACTGCGTGCCTACGCACTTCAGGATGAGGGGCTCGATACAGTGGAGGCAAACAAAAGGCTCGGCTTCGATGCAGACCTGAGAGACTACGGCATAGGTGCACAGATACTGCTCGATGTGGGTGTCAGAAAGATGCGCCTTATGACGAACAACCCGAGAAAGATAAAGGGGCTTGAGGGCTACGGGCTCGAAATAGTGGAAAGGGTGCCCATAGAGATAGCACCGAGCAAAAGGAATGTGGAATACCTGAAGGTAAAGAAGGAAAAGATGGGACACCTTCTCACAAAGGTGGAGTAAACCCACAGGGTAACACCCCCAAAACCCTTTAAAGGAGGTATCATGGTAAACACAATCGAGGGAGGTTTTTCCGCGGTAGGTCTTAAGTTTGCCATAGTGGTTGCAAGGTTCAACGAGTTTATAGGAGAAAGACTCCTTGAAGGTGCCCTGGACACACTCAAAAGATGCGGGGCGGATGAAAAGGATGTGGATGTGGTAAGGGTTCCTGGCTCTTTTGAAATGCCCCTTGTGGTGAAAAAACTCGCAGAAAAAAAACGCTATGATGCAATAGTGTGCGTTGGTGCTATAATAAGAGGAGATACACCACACTTTGAGTATGTTGCATCGGAGACCGCAAAGGGGATTGCAAGGGCATCGTTCGAGAATGGAGTTCCAGTGGCATTCGGCATTATAACCGCTGACACCCTTGAGCAGGCAATAGAGAGGGCAGGCACAAAGAGCGGTAACAAGGGAAAGGACGCTGTCCTTACAGCCATAGAGATGGCAAACCTTATGAAAAAACTTGCAGGATAGACCATGTACAGAAGGACACTTGCAAGAGAGCTGACACTGCAGGCCCTCTACAGGCTCGATATGGCAGATGGCTCGCCAGAAGAGTGCCTTGCAGATGTGCTGGCAGGAAGAAGCGTGGAGGAAGCAGTGCGCAGTTACGCGCACACACTCTTCAACGGTATAGTTGCCAGAAGGGATGAACTGGACTGCATCATAGAGGAGCATTCCACCAACTGGACTGTGGAACGCATGTCCGTTGTGGACAGAAACATCCTCAGAATAGGGGCATACGAAATCCTCTATGTTGAGGATGTTCCCTACAAGGTTGCCATAGACGAGGCAGTGGAGCTTGCCAAAAGATTCAGCACGAAGGATTCAGGCGCTTTTATAAACGGCATTCTCGACAGCCTTGCAAAGGGCCCTCCCTCTGGCCGAAGCAGAATAAGCCAGGGGCGCGTTGCCCCACTAACATAAGAAGACTTCCACAAAAAAAGCAGGATGAATGGAGCTTCTCTGGGTCGGGACGAGGCGGGAAAGGTTTTTTGCTTCTTAACAAACAGAGGAAAGAGCCCGACCCGTGGAGGAGAGGGGGGCGGGATGGGTCAGGCTGCTTTCTCCTTTTCCTCTTCCACCTTCACCTCTACCTTCCTTGGCAGTGCCTTCGATTCTGCTGGCATGGTTATGTGAAGCACACCGTTTCTGTAAGAGGCGTGTATCTTCTCTGTATCCACACCCTCTGGCAGGGTGAAGGTCCTTTCAAACCTGCCGTAGGAGGTCTCACGAACCAGGTATTCGCCCTTTTCCTCTTCCTTCTCGCACTTTCTCTCACCCTTTATGGTGAGCTGGTTGCCAACCACAGAGATGTCCACATCCTTTGGGTCCACCCCTGGCAGGTCTGCCTTTATGTGGAGTTCACCCTCCCTTATGTAGCTCTCAACAGGAGGAAACCACTCGCCTTTAAACCATGCGGGTGCTATACCGCTGAATGTTCTCTTGAAAAGCTCGTCCATCTCTCTGTGGAGTGTGGAGAGTTCTTCAAAGGGGTCCCACTTTCTGAGCTTCAACATCTCAATCACCCCCTTTTATGTTTTTTTCCTACTCCGCCTCGTCTTCCTACTATAAATATAGACCCGAAAGATGGGATGTCAAGGGGTGTAGCCCGAGGAAGGAGAGAAAAATCCCTTTGCAACGCAGACCATGTTTTTGCCGTTCTCCTTTGCCATGTACATGGCTGTGTCTGCAGCCTTTATGAGGGCATCCCTCATCTCACGCGGTCTGAGCCCTGGCCTTACATTCCTTCTGAGAGAGGCAACACCTATGCTTGCGGTTATGAGGTTTTTTATCTTAAGCGGTGGTATACTGCCACCCTCTCTGGCAAGGAAGGTGTGCTCCTCTATGGACTTTCTGAGTCTTTCCGCACACCTTCTGGCGTATTCTATACCCCTGCGTGGAATTACTATGGCAAACTCATCTCCACCATAGCGGGCGGTAACTATGCGGTGGTCTGACATGTTCAGAAGAATAAAGCCAAGCTCCTTTAAAAGCTCACTGCCAGCAAGATGCCCGTAGGTGTCGTTAACCTCTTTGAAACGGTCAAGGTCAAGGAATATAAGGCCCAAGTCCTTATCGTCATGGGTTGCCCTTTTTATCTCATTAAGCAGGTAGTCGTAGAAAAAACGGTCGTTGTAAAGGCCGGTGAGGTTGTCCCTTATGGAAAGCTCACCGAATCTCTTGGCATCAAGGAAGTTCTGTATGAGCGTTGATGTGTAGCCTGCAAATATCTTGAGCAGTTCAAGGTCTGTTCTGTCGTAGTTTATTCCATCAAGCTTGTTTATGAGCTCAATCACACCTATGGTGGTGTTCTTTATCTGTATGGGAACACATATTATGGAGCGTGTTCGAAAGCCTGTTATCTTGTCTATCTCCTTGTAGAAGTCCTTGTCCTTTTCCACATACCTGCTTATACATGGTCTTCCTGTTCTGTAGGTCTTGCCTGCTATGCCAGTGGATATGGAAAGCACAGAGCCCACCAGCTTTTTAGAGCCCTTTCCATAACAGGCAACGAAGTAGAGTCTGCCTGGCTTTCTTCTTTTCTCATCCAGCACGGGGTCATCAAGCAGTATGGAGCCTGATTCGGAGGGAACAAACCTGTTTGCCCACATGAGAATACTCTTAAGAGTGCCCCTTATGTCTACCTTGGAAGGACTCCTGTCGTGCTCGTATTTTTTCCTCTTTAGAACATGCTCAAGAATGGTATTCCTGGCAATGTATATGCGCACAATAAAAAACCCTATTATTTATAGGTTATAATATTTTACTTTAAGACAGCCTGTTTTTTCAAGCTATTCTTTAACCTCCTGTGGATTAACGGGGAGTGTGACCCTGAAGGTGGTTCCCTTCTGGGGTGTGCTCTCCACATCCACTGTGCCGTGGTGTCTTTCCACAACGAGTTTTACAATGCTCAGCCCCAGACCCGTGCCTTTTGTGAGCCTTTCAGCGTTGCTTGCCCTGTAGAATTCGTCGAATATGCGGGCTATCTCATCAGGGGGTATGCCTATGCCTGTGTCAGATACCTCTATGAGGACTGTGTTCTCCCTTAGTGTTGCGTTTATGGTTATCCTGCCTCCCTCAGGGGTGTAGGTAAGGGCATTTTCTATGAGGTTTTTGAGCACACAGAAGAGCTGTTGCCTGTCTCCCACGAGCCTGATGGAGGAAGGGTTTATGTTGACCTTCAGGGAAAGCCCCTTTTTCTTCTGATTCGTGAGTGCAAGTACATCCCTTATGAGTGTTGAAAGCTCCACCTCTTCAAGCCTTAAGGTTTTTTCAAGCCTTATTCCTGATATATCCAGAAGCTCTCCTGCATAGCCATGGAGGAACTCTGCCTTTTTTCTTATACCCTCTGCCAGGGTGAGTGCGTCCTCTGGCAGGGTTCCACGGTATTCATCTGTGAGCACATCCACCATGGTGAGGATTGAAGAGAGGGGGTTTTTTATATCATGGGCAACCATGCGCACATACTGGGACTTAAGTCTGTCCTTCTCCTCGAGCCTCAGGTTGAGCTCCTTAAGGGTTCGGGTTCTTTCCTTGAGCTTCAGCTCACCCTCTTTAAGCCTTTCCGATATGGAGGACACTATGTGGGTGGTAAAGAATATGGCGGTTGCAAATGCGGTATAGACCGCAAGAAGGTAAACAGGGGTTGTGTAAAGCTCTGCGGGTATGAACCCCTTGAGGTGATGATGCGGTATCAGGGATGCATACTCCCCGAGGGTCATAACACCCACTGAAAGGCACACAAGGGTTGCCAGAAGATATGCCCTGGCAGGTGGCAGGAATATGGCGGTAAGCACTGTATGAAAGATAAAGTAGAATATAAAGGGGTTTTCAAGCCCTCCCGTGTGGTGGATGAGAACGGTTAGAACCAGTATGTCCACCACTGCCTGAAACAGTACAAACCTTTCTGCCCTCTGCGGAAGGTCTATGGAAACGAGGTATCTTGATTTTATCCTTTTAAGATACAGAAAGAAGGCGGTGTTGTAGGCCCCTATGAGAAGTGCTATGAGGGTTATCTTTTCAAGCGGTACATCTACCCTGAGTCCTCTTGCGATAAGGGCACTTAAGGGCAGTATTCCTGCGGTAAGCCATCGTATGTTTATGTACCATCTGAGTCTTTCCGCAAGTTCCGCTTCTTTAAGTGCTGTCCTCATTCTTTCAAGAGGGCTTTTATTCTTTCCACAAGTGTGGAGGGCTTTACGGGCTTTTCCAGCAGTTCATCTGCGAGAAGGTAGTCCTCATCCTCTGTGGAGAATCTGAACCCTGTTGCCCTGCCAACAGAGGTGAGCATAATTATGGGTATGTTTTTAAGTTCAGGGTGGTTTTTGAGTTTGTAGCTTACCTGGAAGCCCTCGTCCTTGGTGCGCATCATCACATCGAGTATTATGAGGTCTGGTCTTTGGCTCTCTGCCATCTTAAGGCCCTCCTCGCCGTTGTAGGCACATTCCACGGTGTAGCCCTTGCCCTCAAGGGCTATCCTTAAGGCATGGGCAAGCTCCCTGTCGTCATCTATTATGAGTATCCTTGCCATTCAGACAAGCTCCACATCCATTATGTGGGTTGAGCAGGATATACACGGGTCATATGCCCTTACAAGTCCCTCCACACCCTTTATGAGTTCCTCTCTGCCACAGGGAAGAAGCTCTGGCACAAGCCCTCTGAGGTCGTCCTCTATGGAGCGAAGGTTCTGGGCTGTGGGTATTATGCAGTTTGCAGACTCCACGAATCCCTCGCTGTTTATGGTGTAGCTGTGGTAGAGTATGCCACGGGGGGCCTCCACAATGCCCGTGCCCCTGCCACATCTGGTGGGTCTGCGGGGTGGGTCCTTTTTGAGTCCCGTATCAAGTAGCATGTCTATAAGCTCCATTGCGTATTCTGCAAGGTGCATGCACTCTATTACCTGGGCAAGGTTGTTCATAAATGGAATGTGGCAGGGTATGGAAAATGGTGCATCCTTGAGAAGTCCTTTTGCAAGGGGTTTGAGCCTGCGGTGGTTGTTGTTGAGCCTTGCGAGGGCTCCAACCATGTATGTGCCACGGGGGGTTCTTGCATGTTTTGCAGTGGAATGTGTAACCACATATTCCTCAAGCCAGCTGGCATAGTGCTCTTTTTCTATAAAGCCATCTGTGCTTGAAAATGGTGTGCCATCGTAGAGGCTGTAGCCCGTCTTTTGTCTGAGGGATATAAACTCCCTTGGTTTTTCAAACCCAGGGGTTGAAAAACCCCGGAATGTCTCCCACACGGTGTGGATAAGCTCTACCGCCTCTTTAAGGCGTTCCTTTACATCCAGAAGTTCTCTTTTTTCAGGCACATGCAGTGTGCCACCAGGAACAAGTGATATGGGATGCACTGGTCTACCGTTAAGTGTGGTTGATATATAATTGGCAAGGCTTTTAAGTTTAAGCCCTGGCTCTATAAGCGAGGGGTTGTCCCTGAGGACTGGCAGTACAGAATGGGTGCCCATCATATCAGGCAGTACAAGAAAATACAGGTGCAGTGTGTGGCTCTGGATGGTTTCCGCACAGAGGGTAAGCTCCCTTAAGAGCCGTGTTCTTCTGGATATTCCAATACCCAGGGCAGATTCCACCGCCTTGAGGGATGCACAGGTATGACTTGCAGAGCATATGCCACATATGCGTGATATTATGTGGGGCACTTCCCGGTAGTGCCTGCCCCTTACGATGGCCTCAAAGAAACGGGGAGACTCTATTATCTCAAGCCTTACCTCCCTTACAGCCCCTTTCTTCACATCTATAACGATGTTTCCATGCCCCTCCACACGGGTTATCTCGTGTATCTCTATGTGGTGGTCCCTGTGCATTGTTTTTTCCTGTGTATGTAGAAGCTGTTGTAGAGGTCAAACCTTCTTGTTATCTCGCTGTCTTCGAGTCCGTGGTCTCTGAGTGTCTGTCTGTGGGCGTCTGTGTTTGCATTCTCAAGAAGTCCCCTACAGCCCCAGCAGAGAGAGCCAAAGCTCACACACACCGCCCTGCATCCACCCCTTGTTACAGGCCCCATGCAGGTCATGCCCTTCTCAAACACGCATATGTTGCCCTCCATCTTGCACTCGTTACACACAGGATAGTCAGGAAGCCTGGGTGGTATGCCCAGGGCAAGGGCCTTCACAAACCCGAGAAACTCCTCCTTCGATATGGGACACCCTGGTATGTGGTAGTCCACCTCTATGAGCTCATCCACAGGGGTTGCAGGGATGTTTTCCACGAGTTTCAGATTGGGCGGGTTTCTGCCATAAACGAGCTCTCTAATATAATCTGTGGAAAAACAGTTCTTAAGTGCGTTTATACCCCCTGTGGTGGAACATGCCCCGAGGGTTATGACTGTTTCCGCACGCCCTCTTATCTCTCTTAGTTTTTCTATCTCTTCCTGTCTCGTTATACTGCCCTCTATGAAGGCTATCTGGTAGTCATCTCTTTTGATGTCCATTGCCTCTCTGAAGTTCACCACATCCACCCTCTGGGAGAGCTCTCTAAGTTCCTCCTCGCAGTTCAGGACCATGAGCTGACAGCCCTCACATGAGGTAAACGAGAAGAACGCCACCTTGGGTCTTTTTATCCAGCGCATCATACAGTAGAAGATATTATCAGAAAAACCCCTGGCTGTAAATTGCCAGGAGAAACAAAAAGTATTATACTGAAGGAGTCCTGAAAGAAGGGGGGCATTACTATGGGACTTGTCATAGGAACCGCAGGACACATAGACCACGGAAAGACCACCCTTGTGAGGGCCCTTACAGGGATAGACACCGACAGACTCAAAGAGGAAAAACAGCGTGGCCTTTCCATAGAGCTGGGTTTTGCCCACATGGAGGTTGAGGATGGTGTGGTCTCGTTTGTGGATGTGCCAGGTCATGAAAGGTTCATACGCAACATGCTTGCAGGTGTTGGGGGTATAGATTGCGTGCTTCTGTGTGTTGCATGCGATGACGGGGTGATGCCACAGACAATAGAGCACCTTGAGATTGTCAGTACCCTGGGCATAGAAAAGGGCATATTTGTGCTCACAAAGGCAGACACCGTCTCTGCAGACAGAATAGAGGAGGTTAAAAGAGAGCTCGAAGGGCTTGCAAGGGGCACCACACTTGAGGGCTCTCCAGTGGTTGTGGTCTCAGCCCACAGGCGTACAGGGCTTGACAGCCTTAAGGAACACATAATAACACTCTACAGAACCATGGAAAAAAGAGGGAAGACACACAGATGGATGAGACTGCCCATAGACAGGGTCTTTCCGGTAAAGGGGTTTGGCTGTGTTGTAACTGGCACCCTTGTTGAGGGCACCATAAGGAGGGCAGACAGGGTGTGTGTGTTTCCTTCTGGAAGGGAGGTCAAGGTAAGGGGGCTTCAGACACACCATCGAGAGCTCGATCTTGCAGAGCCACACTCAAGGGTTGCGGTAAACCTTTCAGGAATATCCCACAGGGAGACCAGAAGGGGTGAGATGCTCGTATGCAGTGAGCTTTACAGATGGCTCAGGGATGCGGTCACATTTGACTGTATCATAGAGAGCTCAAGGTTTGCCGGAAGACCCCTGAAGAACAACTCGCTTCTTAAACTGCATTGCTTTACCACAGAGGCCACCGTAAGGGTGCGCCTTATGGAAGGCGAAGAGCTTCCCCCTGGGATGTATGCCCCTGCAAGGGTCTTCTCCAGGACACCTCTACCCCTTGCTGGCAAAGACAGGTTCATCCTGCGAGACCCATCTGCAGGAAGAACCACAGGAGGCGGAAGGGTGGTTATAAGCTATCCATCAGGGAGGTCTCCTGTACCATTAAAGGATGTGAATGTATCCGCACTTAAAAACGGTGATGTTGCAGGGATAGTGGGGTTTCTTGTTAAAAGAAGGGCTGATGGTGTGGAGGTGGATGCTCTCTCTTTCATGCTCAATGTGGACGAAAGGAGGCTTCTTGAGGAATGCAGTAAAGAGGGCATAGAGTGTGTGGGCGGAAGGCTTCTTTTAAGGGACACCGTTGAAAGACTCTGTAAGGGTGTGCTTGAGGTGCTTGCAGAATACCACAGAGGGCATCCTGAAAAAAGGGGGCTTCATCAGGAGGAACTGAGAGACAGGGCAGGGCTTCCCCAGACACTTAAGGATGCGCTTCTGGAAATGCTTGTCAGGAAGGGAAGTGTAAAGATAGAGGGTGCCTTTGTGAGACTTCCAGACCACAGCCCCTCACTTAAGGGACAGGATGCAGAGATAGCCAGATGGCTTCTGTCCCTGGTGGAAGACGGTGTGCGTGCAATAAGGCAGGATGGCCTTGCAGAAAATCCCTTTCGAAGGGAGGATACCGAAAGGGTGCTACGCTACCTTACAGAAAAAGGTGAGCTTGTAAAGCTCAGAGAAGGTGTCTACATGAAGACAGACACAATCCATATGGCAATGGATAAGCTGAAATGGTATATAAAGGAAAGGGGCGGTATAAGGCCAGCTGAGTTCAGAGACCTTCTGGGCTGTGGCAGAAGGCTTGCCATAGAGTTGCTGGAATACTTTGACAGAAGGGGTATAACCATAAGAAGGGGTGATGTGAGAAGGCTTTTAGGTCCACAGGAGGGATGATGCCACTGTGTTAAGAAGGCTACTTATATTGCTTTCTTTCGGTGTGAATCTTGTGTTTATTATAGTTGCATTCACCCCTCTTGCCAACAGGCTTGGTGAGACACTCTATGTTAAGCCCCGTCTTATAAATACAGACCTCATAGTGGTGCTCGGCGGAGGGGCATACGAGAACGGGGTGCTCACAAGGGCATCAATGGAGAGGCTTCTCCACGGGCTCATGCTCTACAGGAGCGGATACTCCAGCAGGATAGCCTTTGTTGGAGGCACCATAAAAAGCAGATCCCGAAAGGTGGTCTACACACTTACAGGTGCCAGATTGCCTGATGCCATAGATGTGGTGGAGTCAGAGATAATGGCAAACATATCAGACACCCTTGGCATCTCACCCAGTGTGTTCTTCGTTGAGAAGGGCTCCACAAACACCTACACCAACCTTGAGGCCATAAAGCAGTACATGGAGGAAAACAGGCTTTCAAGCTGTCTTATAGTGACATCTCCAACCCACATATTGAGGGCAATGAAGGTAAGCCAGAAGCTGGGACTGCAGTGTTTCCCCGCACCTGTGGACAACTACATACCCTACATAACCTCCCCTGAGGACAGAATCTCCCTTATGGTAGAGGTCCTGTGGGAGCTGGTTGCCCTCAGGGTCTACCGTATATATGGCTACATATAAATCTCTCAGGAGGTATTGTAGAGGTGGGAAAAAAGATAAAACTTACAAGCTGGGCGAGCTGTGCGGGTTGAGCATCCAAGATGGAGATTGCATCCCTGATGCAGGTTCTGCATCAGCTACCAGAACAGAATGAGCCCAACCTCATACTCGGTCCCCATACATCTGACGATGCAGGGGTGTACCGTATAGACCAGGAGCGTGCCATAGTGCTCACCGTGGACTTCTTTCCACCCATTGTGGACGACCCCTATCTGTTCGGCCAGATAGCAACCGCAAATGCCCTGAGTGATATATACGCCATGGGTGCAACCCCGCTTGTTGCAACAACGATAGTGTGTTTTCCCCAGGATCTATCGCTTGTGGTGCTCTCGGAAATACTCAACGGCTCACACGAGAAGCTCTCAGAGGCAGGTGCGGTAATAGCAGGCGGGCACACCATAAACGACAGGGAGATAAAATACGGCCTTTCAGTTACCGGCATCGTGGAAACCAGAAAAGTTGTAACCACCAGGGGGGCAAGACCTGGCGATACCCTTGTTCTCACAAAACCCATAGGCACAGGGGTGATTACCACCGCACTCAAGGCAGGCAGAATATCCACAGAGGATGCAGAGGACACACTTGCGAGCATGAAGACACTCAATAGCGTTGCATCACGCATCATGGTTGAAACAGGTGTTAACGCATGTACAGATGTTACAGGGTTCGGACTTCTGGGACACCTCTACGAGATGCTCACCTCATCAGGGGTCTCTGCGGTTATCACCACAGATAACATAGCCTTCTTCAACCATGCAACCACACTTGTAAGAAAGAGACGAAACAGACCCGCATCCATACGGACCAACAGGGAGTTCCTTGCCCGCCATGTAAGATTCGCAGGAGATGTGGACGAGGAAACAGAGCTTCTGCTCTATGACCCCCAGACTTCAGGAGGACTTCTCATCTCCGTGGCTGACGACAGAAAAGAAGACCTTCTTGAAAAGCTCCACAGAGAGGGCATAGACGCAAGACCCATAGGCACGGTTACAGAGAAAAAAGAGGACTGGACAGTGGAGGTAAAATGAACAGACACTGTGCCCAGTAAAACCCTGGAGGGGTAAAGGGGCGGTAACTTTTCCCTTTTGAGCTGGTAGCCACAGGGTTTAAAGCATGAACATGAGCATAAGTGGTATGGTTACCACACTCAGCAGTGTTGTAAGTGCCACTGTGGATGCAACGAGGTCTTTTTCAAGCCCGTACTTGTAGCTCATAACAAAGTTCATCACCGCAGAGGGCATGCTCGAGGAGAGAAGAATCACATTCCTTGTAACCCCCTCTATGTTAAAGAGTGTTACAAGAAAGAGGGCAACCAGGAACCCGCCCGCAATCCTTATTAGAGAGGCAGAAACAGAGAGGGTCATCTCTGAAAACCTCGTTGAATACAGCTGATAACCCAGGCATACCTGCATCAGCGGTATCGTTGCAGAGCCGAGCATATCGAGTGCGGTAAAGAGTGGTTCTGGCAGTCTCACCCCGCCCACATTAAGCCCCACGCCTATGAGGGTTGAATAGAGAAGTGGCAGTCTGAATATCTCGCCAATACCTCCCTCGCCCTTTGCTATGTATATGCCCGCAGAGTAGACCAGTATGCTTATAACTATGTAGTATATTATGGCTATGGTAAGCCCCTCTCTGCCAAAGGCAAGAAGCGTAAGTGGCAGTGGTATGTTGGCAGAGTTCATGAACATGGTCGTAAGGTAGAATCCACGAAGATGGCTTCTGCCTGTAAGCCTGAGGTACACATAGCTTATACCTGCTCCACCCAGCACCACACCACAGGCACACAGACCTGTAAGAAGGGCATCGTTAAGGGCTATCTCCCTCTGCGAAAGGGAGGATATAACAAGGGCAGGCACGGTGAGGTATATGAGGCTCTCTATTATTGGCTCAAGGCTTATCTTCTTGAAGTGGGCAAAAAGATAGCCCACCCCTATTATGGCAAACACGGGAAATACTACATCAAAGACCTTAAGGAAAAGCCCCATGGTTTTTTATCCGGTGGAAGGGTAAAAAGAGGTTGGAGACAGCCCTATTCCTTCTCTATCTCCATGAGTGTTTCGTCGGGGTTTACAGAGTCTCCCACCTTTATGTATATCTTCTTTACCACCCCTGTTATGGGTGTGTGTACTTCGTTTTCCATCTTCATGGCCTCCACAACGAGCACGGTGTCACCCTCTTCCACCCTGTCGCCTTCCCTCACCTTTATGGATGTTACCTTACCTGGCACAGGGGTTGTTACATCACCCTCTTTTGTGGGTTTGGGTCTTACAGACTGTGGGGTGGATTCCTCCTCTATAACGCCAGCGGTTGATGGTATAACCTCTGTTATGCTCTCAACGAGCACTTCTTCCAGGCGGTCGTCTATCTTAAGGAAGAATGGTCTTTTGCCCTCGCTCTTGTGGCCTGCCCCTGCAATCTTAACCCTGTAGGTCTCACCGTGCACGGTTATGTTGAACTCACTGGGTGCAAGGTGGAGTGGATGTGGGCGTTCTTCCTCCTTTACCTCTTCAAGGGGTTCGGGCTCAAGGGTGCCCTTTTCACGCTGTTCGAAGAACTCAAGGGCAACCACTGGAAAGAGCGCATAGGTGAGCACATCCTCTATGGAGCGGGCCTTGCCGTCCACCTCCCTTGCGAGTTTATCGAGCTCGGGCTCAAGCAGATCCGCAGGTCTGCATGTGATGGGCTTTTCAGAGCCTATGGCCTTCTTTCTTGCCTTCGGGTCAACCTTGCCAGGTGGTGTGCCGTAAAGGCCCTTAAAGTAGTTTCTCGTCTCTGTGGTTATAACCTTGTATCTCTCCCCTGTGAGCACATTGAGTGTTGCCTGTGTGCCCACTATCTGGCTTGTGGGGGTGACCAGTGGAGGCCAGCCCATCTCCTTTCTCACACGGGGAACCTCCTCGAGCACCTCGTTCATCCTGTCAAGGGAGTCCTGCTCTTTAAGCTGTTGGGCAAGGTTGGATATCATGCCACCCGGTATCTGGGTAACAAGGGTCCTTGCGTTTATGCCCGTATATTCGCTCTCAAAGCGACGGTACTTTCTTCTTATCTCACGCACGCGTTCTGCAATCTCTGTGAGAAGCTCAAGGTCAAGCCCTGTATCCCTGGGTGTGCCCTTAAGTGCTGCAACGAGGCTCTCTGTTGGTGGCTGTGATGTGCCAGATGCAAGGGCAGATATTGCGGTATCTATGATGTCCACACCTGCCTCAACCGCCTTGAGATAGCTCATAGATGCAAGCCCGCTTGAATCATGGGAATGAAGATGCACGGGCACCTTCACCTTCTTTTTGAGTTTTGATACCAGGTCAAACGCATCCTTCGGTGTGAGTAGCCCTGCCATGTCCTTTATGCAGATTACATCCACGCCCATATTCTCAAGTTTTTTCGCAAGCTCAACGAACCCGTCGTTTGTGTGCACGGGGCTTGTGGTGTAACAGATGGCACCCTCAACGATCTTCTTCATCCTCTTTGCCGTCTTTATGGCTGTCTCAAGGTTTCTCAAGTCATTCAGTGCATCGAACACCCTGAACACATCTATGCCGTTTTTTGCAGACCTTTCCACAAATTTTTCCACCACATCGTCTGCATAATGGCGGTAGCCCACAAGGTTCTGCCCCCTGAGGAGCATCTGCAGTCTTGTATTGGGTATGGCCTTTCTGAGGGAGCGAAGCCTCTCCCAGGGGTCTTCCTTGAGGAACCTCAGACAGCTGTCAAATGTTGCCCCTCCCCAGACCTCAAGGCTCCAGTAGCCAACCCTGTCAAGAAGGGAAGCTATCTGGAGCATATCCTCTGTGCGCATGCGCGTTGCAAGAAGAGACTGGTGGGCATCCCTCAGCACCGTGTCTGTAACGAAGACCCTGTTGTTTTTGCGGTTGTTCTTTCTGCTGTTGGCCCTCTTATTGTTGTTATTTTTCCTTCTGGCTGTAGCCATCTTTAGGTCCTCCTTGTTAGAATCCGTGATAGGCTGCAATTGCCGCTGATATGGCAGCAACAAGGTCTGTTGGTTCTCCGTATTCGGAGTATTCAAGGAGCTCGGGTTTTCTGTCAATGTATGTGGTATCGAACCTTCCTTCCCTGAAGTCCTTATCATCCATTATGTTTCTCAGAAACGGTATGGTGGTCTTTATACCCCTTATTACGAACTCCTCGAGCGAGCGGTCCATCCTCTTTACAGCCTCCTCCCAGGTGCTTCCCTTCACAATTAGCTTGACTATGAGGGAGTCATAATAGGGAGGTATCACATAGTCCTTGTATATGGCCCCGTCTATACGCACACCTATGCCACCTGGTGAATAGTATGCGGTAACCCTGCCCGAGTTTGGTGCAAAGTTGTTCTTGGGGTCCTCTGCGTTGATTCTGCACTCTATGGCATAGCCGTTGAACTTTATGTCCTTCTGTTTAAGCCCAAGGCGTTTTCCTGCTGCTATCTCTATCTGTTTTTTCACAAGGTCTATACCTGTTATCTCTTCTGTGACGGGGTGTTCCACCTGTATGCGTGTGTTCATCTCAAGGAAGTAGAAGTTCTTTTTTCTGTCCACCAGGAATTCCACGGTGCCAGCGTTGGTGTAGCCAGCGGTGCGTGCTGCCTTTATGGCTGCTCTGCCCATCTTCTGGCGCAGTTTGTCATCCAGTATGAGCGAGGGTGCTATCTCTATGAGTTTCTGGTGGCGCCGTTGTATGGAGCAGTCTCTTTCACCGAGGTGCACTATGTTGCCGTACTTATCTGCCAGTATCTGAAACTCTATGTGGTGTGGCCTTTCTATGTACTTTTCAAGGAACACATCGCTCACCCCGAAGGCAAGCTTAGATTCCTTCTGTGCAATGGCTATTGCCTCTTTAAGTTCGTCTGGTGTTCTTGCAACCCTCAGGCCCCTTCCTCCGCCACCACCTGCAGCCTTTACCATTATGGGATAACCTATCTTTTTTGCCATCCTAAGGGCCTCGTCAGTGTCCCTTACGGGCTCATCTGTGCCTGGCAGTACAGGGATGCCTGCCTTTTTCATCATCTTTCTTGCCCTTATCTTATCACCCATGTCCGCTATGGTTTTACTTGAGGGGCCTATGAATGTTATACCCCGCCTTTCACAGAGGAGTGGAAACCTGGGGTTTTCCGCAAGAAACCCGTAACCAGGGTGTATGGCATCCACACCAACCCTTTTTGCAAGGTCCACGATTCTGTGTATGTTCAGGTATCCCTCTATGGGGCCAGGGCCAACCATGTACGCCTCGTCTGCCTTTTTCACATAGAGGCTTGTTGCGTCCTCCTCAGAGTAGATGGCAACCGTGGGTATACCGAGCTCCCTGCACGCCCTTATTATGCGTGAGGCTATCTCACCACGATTTGCTACCAGAACCTTCCTGAAAAGCATACAGCGGTACTCCTTTTTATATGGGTAGAGAAACTTTTTAGCCTATATACCCTGATATGTCAAGGATTTAGTTAGGGACAGGGTTCAGGCGGTAATACCCTCACTGGCCCTGTGTTTTATCCGCCTTATTGCGGATTCGAGCCTTTTTATGGTGAGCTCTCTGCCCATTGCCTCTATGGTCTCGAATATGCCCGGGCTTACGGTCCTTCCTGTAAGGGCCACCCTTACGGGCTGGGCAATGTCCTTGAGTTTAAGGCCCCCCTCCTTGAGTATCTCTTCGAAAATGCCCTGTATGTGCTCTGCGGTAAAGGGCTCAAGCCCCTTAAGGCGCTCCTTTATAAGCTCAAGCGTGTCAGCCCTTTCAGGGATGAGGAATTTTTTTTCTGCCTTTTCGTCAAACTCCACCCTTTCGGTAAAGTAAAACAGCGAGCTTTCTGCCATCTCCCTGAG
>JALUQR010000209.1:2298-2739 GCA_027017505.1 bacterium | reverse complement strand
CCCTGAGTGTCTTTGCCCTTTCCTGAAGGGTCTTTATTATAAGCGGAAGGCGTCTGTCTTCTCTTGCATCCACCCCGAAGGTTTCAAGCTGTGCAAGGAAGGGCTCTATGAGTTTTTCAGGCTGTGAGCTCTTTATGTAGTGGTGGTTGAGCCAGAGGAGCTTTTCGGGGTTGAACACCCCTGGAGACCTGCCCACACCCTCAAGGGTGAACTTCTCTATGAGCTCTTCCTTTGAGAATATCTCCTGGTCTCCATGGGACCAGCCGAGCCTTGCAAGGTAGTTGACCAGTGCGTGTGGCAGGTAGCCCATCTCCCTGTAGGCACCCACACTGGTTGCACCGTGGCGTTTGCTGAGTCTGGTTCTGTCAGGCCCCAGTAGCATGGGCAGATGGGCAAACCCAGGCACCCTGTAGCCAAAGGCACTGTAAAGGAGTATCTGCT
>JALUQR010000209.1:0-2288 GCA_027017505.1 bacterium | reverse complement strand
GGGTGTTGTTTATGTGGTCATCACCCCTTATTATGTGGGTTATCCTCATGAGTGCATCGTCCACCACAACACACAGGTTGTATGTGGGTGTGCCATCGCTTCTGAGTATCACGAAGTCCTCTATCTCTCTGTGCTCGAATGTTATGGCACCGCGGATTATGTCGTTAAGTACGGTACTGCCCTCTGGCACCATAAAGCGCAGGGCG
This sequence comes from bacterium, assembly GCA_027017505.1. Lineage (GTDB taxonomy): Bacteria > Desulfobacterota > GWC2-55-46 > GWC2-55-46 > DRQE01 > DRQE01. Next base: position 2,082 of record JALUQR010000209.1, on the reverse strand, counting down.
TACTTTCTGTTTACAGGCGGTACAGAAAGCCCCCTGCATCTGCCATCGTACCTGGGTGGCAGGCCCTTCTCAAGTGCCTCCTTCCTTCGTTTCTCAAGCTCTTCTGGAGTGCAGTAGCATCTGTAGGCAAGCCCCTTTTCAAGGAGTCTTTCAGCATGCTCCCTGTAAAGCTCCAGGCGCTGGCTCTGGTAAAAGGGGCCCTCATCCCACTCAAGCCCGAGCCACCGCATATCCTCAAGAATCGCATGGGTGTATTCCTCTTTTGACCTCTCCCTGTCTGTATCCTCTATACGGAGGATGAACTTTCCACCGTTGTGCCTTGCAAAAAGGTAGTTAAACAGGGCTGTTCTTGCCCCTCCTATGTGCAGATAGCCTGTTGGAGATGGTGCAAACCGTGTTCTTACCTCCATCAGCTCCACCCCTTTATTTTATTCCTATACCCGCGTAGCCCACCACATGGTCATAATCCCCACTTGTGCGGGCAGATGTGGTGTGTTCTATAAGGGTTGCCTCTCTTCCGCCGAGTTCCCTCACGGCCACAATGCCTGCAACAGCAGGAACCACCCCGCACATGGTTATGTTTTTACTGCGTGTTACGGTGTAAAGCCCCTCGGGGTCAAGTGCAAGTATACGCTCTATTGCCATCATGTCCTTCTGCCTGGTCACATCCTCTGACTCGTAGTGGTTCATATCAGAGCTTATCACTATGAGCACCTCCCTGCCGTAATCCCTTATGGCATCTGCCAGGGCTGTGCCAAGCTCAACACATTCCTCGTAGGCAAGGGGCATAACTGTTACTGGCACTATGGATGCACGGGGGTTTTTCAGGTATATAAACGGAAGCTGTACCTCCAGAGAATGCTCGTATGCGTGTGCCTTGCTGTCACGGGAGAATACGGGATAAGAAAGTAGCCTTTCTGCAAGCTCTTCGTCTATATCCACCACTCCCAGGGGTATCTCCCAGCTTCCCTCTGCCATAAGCGAGACCTTCTCGCCAAGCCCCGTGTGGTTCGGGCCAATAAGGATGATGCTCTGGGGTATGCGTGTTGTGGCAAATACCCTTCCCGCGGTCTGCCCGGAGTATATGTAGCCTGCATGGGGCACTATTACAGCCCTGTAGTACTCCTCCCTGTCATCACGCATGTATGCCCTGACCACCTCTTCCAGTGTGCCAGGATTGTCAGGATAGAACTGGCCTGCAACAGCGGGTCTTCTTATCATCCCCAGTGCTCCCTGCACCCTCTTTACCTCCATATTACCAGAAGCAGGAACCATTGTCCAGAAAGGGCTTCCCGGTGAAAGGGCTTGCTTTAACAGGGTTGTGTGGTATATTAATCTACTCTCAGAAACCACGGGAGAGTTTTACATGAAAAAGGAACTCCTGATATTCGACCTTGATGGAACCCTTGTGGACTCAAGGGACGATATAGCAAGGGCCGTGAATTCTGCCTTTGCCGAGATGGGCTATCCCGCTGTGGACAGAGACACCATAAGGAATAACATAGGCTGGGGTGTGAGGGCACTTCTTGAAAGGCTCCTTCCAGGAGAAGACCAGGCGGTAATTGAAAGGGCAAGGGAGCTCTTTCTTAAACACTACTCGGAAAACCTCATGGTGGATACCCGCCTTTATGACGGTGTGGTGCCCACACTCAGGGAGCTTAAAAACAGGGGCAAAACACTTGCCCTTGTTACAAACAAGCCCCAGACACTTTCAGAAAGGATTATGGATGGCTTCCACATAAGGGATTACTTTGGCGTGATTCTCGGTGGAGACTCTGTTACACACAAAAAACCCCATCCTGAGCCCCTCATAAAGGTCATGCAGTTGACAGGCTTCAGCCCCTCTGCAACCCTCTATGTGGGAGATACAAGGGCAGACCTCGATGCATCGTCTTCCGCAGGGGTGGACTTTGTTGCAGTCGCATATGGATTTGCAGAAAAAGAGGAGCTTGTAAGGTGTGGATGCAAACATGTTATAGAAACAATAGAGGAACTCCTTGAGCTTGTAAGATAAGGTGGAAATAAAAAAATTTTCCTATATAATATAGGAAAAACAAAACAGGAGGTCATACACTATGGCAC
>JALUQR010000208.1 GCA_027017505.1 bacterium | reverse complement strand
TGTTGGGACTGCGGAAGTGGTTAACTATGACTATTCTGCCACCCTTTTTGCACACCCTTTTTACCTCGTTCATAACCCTGTAGGGGTCTGGCACCACACTCACCACATGGGAGATGAATACCTTATCAAAGCTGTCATCTGCGAAGTGAATGTTCATGGCGTCCATCTCAAAGAGCTGGACATTATCAAGCCCTCTGGTTATCACCTTCTCCTGGGCTTTTTTGAGCATCTCCCTTGACAGGTCAATGCCCACCACTCTGCAGTATCTGGGAAACACATTCAGCGAGAGCCCTGTTCCTATTCCCACATCGAGCACCCACTCGCCTGGCTGGATGTTCATGGATTGTATGGCGTGTTTTATCCTGGGAAAGAAGAACCGTTTGAATATGGCCTCGTACACACTGGAGTAGCCGTTGTATATCCTCTTTACCGCTTCTATTTCCAAGGTTTTACCTCCTCAGGGTCTTGGTGTATATGAGCTTGTGGTCTTCTGGTCTGTAGTAGTCCTTTATTTTTGCCTCCTCTTTGAAGCCACAGCTTTTGTAGAAACGCCTTGCATCCTTGTAGTGTGGAAGGCTTGAAGTTTCTATTATGAGTTTTCTTCCTCCTGCTTTTATGACCTCTTTTTCCACCTGTTCCATGAGGCTTTTGCCTATTCCGTGGTGTTGCCAGCGTGGTGCCACCAGTATCCAGTATATGTCGTATACTCCGTCTGAAAGGGCAGCCTCTCCGTAGCAGACAAACCCTGCGGGTCTATCATCCACGAGGGCTGTAAGCCAGAGATACTCAAGTGACCCTTTTAAGTATATATCAAGTAGCTCCAGGGCACAATCCTTTTCTTCCTCTGTAAAGTGGGTGAACTTTTCGAGCAGGGCGAGGAAGGCCTTTCTGTCCTCGTCTATGGTGTTGCGTATAACGGGTTTACTCATACCTTTTTGCTGCAATGCTTACAAGTTCTCCTATAAACTGGTGATACTCCAGTCCCGCAGCCCTTGCAGCCCTTGCAAAGCCTGCATCCTTTGATATATCGGGGTTGGGGTTTACCTCAAGCACCCAGAGGTTGCCGTCCTTATCGAGCCTCATATCCACCCTTGCATAGTCCCTGCAGGAGAGTGCCCTGTATGCCATAAGGGCTGTTGACTCAAGCCTCTGTTTCAGTTCTTCAGAGACAGGGGCAGGGCACACAGGTGGTGTTTTGCGATAGAGGGGGCTTACCTCTATCCACTTTGCCTCGTAGGAGCATATGCGTGGCAGTTCCTCTGGATACTCTGAAAAGTCTATCTCAGAGGGTGGAAGCACCACGGTTGCATCGTCGTTACCCATGAGTGCTACATTGAACTCCCTGCCGTCCACAAACCTTTCCACAAGTGCCTGTGAGGAGTATTCCTCAAGGATGTGTTCTATCCTGCTTGAGAGCTCCTCCCTGGTGTATACAACGGAGTCTGTCTCTATACCCAGGCTTGCATCCTCTGTGAGGGGTTTGACAATGAGGGGAAAGTCAAGCCCCTGGGGAATATCCACAGAGGGCGCACTGGCTATGAAGTGTTCAGGGGTGTCTATACCAGCCCCCCTGAGGATGTCCTTTGTCCATCCCTTATTCAGGGCAACACCCAGGGTTATGGATGGATTTCCCGTGAACTTAAGCCCGTAGAGTTCAAGAAGTGCTGCGATGTTCATCTCGAACTTACTGTTAAGGAAGGCCCCCTCACACATATTAAACACCAGGTCTGCCCTGCCATCTGTGAGTTCTCTGAGGAACTCATCGAATCTGTCCTGGGTGAGGGGCGTAAGTATGGTACGATAGCCCAGCCTTTCAAGGCTTTCCCTTACATCCTCCACACTCTCTCTTATATCGCCGAACTCTATCTCCTCGTCATCCACCACGAAGGTGTCTGCCCCTTCGTCGTTGAATATTATCCTTATGGTTTCCACATTCATATTCCATACCTCTTTCTTGCTATATCCACCACGGTGTTTACAAGCTCGCTGAAGGAGAGCCCCGCAGCCCTTGCAGCCTTTGGAAAGCAGGAGTTACACTCAGGAGCAGGCAGTATACCTGGCAGGGGATTGAGCTCCAGCACATGGGGTCTGCCGGAGCCATCGCACCTTATGTCTATCCTGCACCAGTCCCTGACACCGAGTGCCCTGAAGGAGTCCACCGCAAGCTGGCAGAGGGTTCTGTAAAGCTCGTCATCCAGGTCTGCAGGACAGCGGAATATATCAAGGGGGTTTTCGGGTCTGTCGAAGACCCACTTTGCCTCGTACGAGTATATGGGGTTTGCGCCCTCTGGAATTGTGGAGTAATCTATCTCCACTATGGGCAGAACCCTTATCTGGTCTTCATTGCCCAGAAGGGCCACTGTGAACTCTCTGCCACTCAGGTATTCCTCCACAAGGGCGGGCTGGTGGTATGTGGATATAACGGTGTGCACCCTTTCACGCAGTTCCTCTTCGTTACGAACAAGGGAGTTGTTCCTTATACCCTTGCTTGAGCCCTCGTGAATGGGTTTGACTATGAGGGGAAAATCGAGCCCTTCTTTGATACCCCTGTATTCCCTTTCTACCACAAAGTAGCGTGGTGTGGGTATCCCGTAGCAGGAGAGTATCTGCTTTGCCCTGAGTTTGTTAAGACACAGTCCCAGTGTGAGTGGAGAGGAACCTGTATATGGAATTCCAAGAAGCTCGAGTACCGCAGGGATGAAGGACTCTCTGCTGTCTCCTCCCATGCCCTCTGCCATGTTGAAGACCATCTCAGGCCTGAGCTCTTCGAGTCTGCGGGGTGCCCTGCGGTCTGCGTTTACGATGAATACCTCCTCGTGTTTTTCAAGCAGTGCGTTTTTTACGCTTTCAATGGTCTCGTGGTCGTCCCATTCCGCATAGCACTCTTCCAGGTGGGGTGGAACCTCTTCCTTTATGTTACATGTTATGGCTATCCTCATGGTCTGTAGAGAAGGGCTTTAGGTGTCAGAACAGAAGCACCGCTGCTGCAACCACCGTGGTGTACTTGCCATCACCCTTTACTATGGCAGACTGGGTTACATTGGTGGTCTTCACTATCTTATCGCTTATCCTGTATATTTCCTTTTTTTCATCCCACCCGAGGTTTTCATCCAGCTCTATGCCCAGCGTGGAAGCAAGCATTGCTGCTGCAAGGTCTTCTGCGTAATCACCCGCTATTGCCTCTGTCTGGCCGTAGGCATGGTGTTCGCTGAGATAGCCGTAGAGTTTTTTGTCCATTGGAATGGCACACCCCACACTTGCAGCTATAAGACGGCGTGGCTCATTGCTTGAGAGTTTGCTCATCACGCAGAAGGTTATCTGCCCCGGGGCGAGTTTTTTTACTCCCTGACTTCGCGGTATTATCTTACAGCCCGGAGGGAATATGCTGGATACCTGAACAAGGTTGAACTTCTCTATGCCCGCATCCCTCAGGGCGAGCTCAAAAGAGTGGAGTTCCTCCTTGTGGCATCCCACACCCTTTGTAAAGAATATCCTTTTAGGAACATACAGCACTGCTTGCTCCCTCCTGCCTGTTTTTTATTATATATCCCATAAGTTTATATACAAGCCTTGCGGCAAGAAAGTCAGGTGCAACATTGCCTGCCACAGGGCTGAGCTCCACCACATCGGAGCCCACTATGTTTTTCCTCTCTGCAACACACCTGAGAAGCCCTGTAACATCGTACCATCCAAGCCCACCTGGCTCGGGTGTGCCCGTGGATGGCATTATTGAGGGGTCAAACACATCAAGGTCTATGGTTATGAACACATCATCTGTGAGCCCACGGAGTATCTCTTCCACAGGCATGCCCCTTTCAACAATATCCTTTGCAAAGAGGGTGTTAACCCTGTCTGTGGATGAGAGAAACTCTGCCTCCTCTCCACTGAGGCTTCTTATGCCCACCTGTACGAGGCCACACACCTCGCTTATCCTTCTTCCAACACATGCATGGTTGTAGGGGCTTTCCTGATAGCTGTTACGCATATCAGCATGTGCATCAAGCTGTAGCACCGAAAGCCCTGGATACCTCTTTTTAAGAGCCCTTACAGTGCCCGTTGTAATGCTGTGTTCTCCACCGAGCACAGCAGGTATCCTTCCGAGCTTTAAGATTTCCCCGCAGGCCATCTCAACCCTTTCGACCATCCTTTCAGGCCCTGCGCTGGTTGGCTCAAGTGGTGTAAGGGTTTCTATGCCTGCCTGCCAGGGCTCACACCCGAGTTCTTCATCGTACAGCTCCATGTTCATCGAGGCATCTATTATTGCCGAAGGCCCCCTTCTTGCACCACCCATGTAGGAGGTTGTAAGGTCATACGGCACTGGTAGCACCGAAAACATGGGGCTTTCTGCCACCTCTGTGTCAATGCCACCGAAACAGAAGCTACCCTTTTCTCTCTCTATCAGTCCCATATTCTTTTTCTCACCCTCTGTGCACCCTCTACCGAAAGGTCCGGTAGCCTTCTTTTAAACCCCTTGAGTCTCTGCGACAGGGCACTCACTATAAGGGGAAGAGCTATTGTGGACTCGCAGTTTACTGTTACCCTCTTTGACCTTCTTGCTATCTTGCCCCAGCTCTGGGCCTCCTCAAAGGTGCATCCGCTGAGTCCACCCCAGTGGGGTGAGTCTGTTGTAATCTGCAGGGCGTACCTGTGCCCTGGGGTTCTCTTGCACATCATGTTTGCGGTTACCTCTGACTGCTGTATGAAGTTTTTGGGCACACCTCCGCCTATGAACACTATGCCCGAGTTCTTTGCCCTTGCAGTAAGATAAGCGGTCTCCTTCACATCTGCTATTATGTCGAACATGAAGTTTCTCTCTCCATCCCTCAGTGCAAGGGCAATCCCTATGGAGGAATCCCCCAGCGCAGGACAGTACACATGAACCCCTGCCTTGTATGCTGAGGTAAGTATGCCCTCTCTTTTGGTGCGCCTTGCAAGGTCCTTACCCATAAGATAGAAGAACTCCCTTGTGGTATAGGGGCGGTCTTCAAGGGTGTAGGAAAAGTTGTATATGTATTCGTCCGAGGAGTTGAACTCCTCCTCTATGGCGAACACATCGTATATTCTGTCCACACCTGCACTGCGCAGGTCCTTATCGTTTACCATGTGGCTACCCTGCCAGTGCTTCCAGCCAAGGGTTTCGTGTATGTCATGGAAGAGGTTTGCCCCCGTGGATACCAGACAGTCTATGTATCTGTTTTTTATCAGAAATACCATTAGCTCACGCATGCCCGCAGGTATCATTGCACCCGCAAGGCCAAAGAATATGGTGGTCTCACCCCTTATCATCTCCTCCCATATGTCGGTAGCGTGTGAGAGGTTTTTTGCCTGAAAGGCGGTATCTCCCATCCTTTCAACGAGCTGGGAGATGCTCGCCCCTGGCTCTATGGGAATGGGTTTGACAGGTTTCTTGATGAATCTTTTCCTTTTTTCCATGTCAAATACTTCTTTTGCCAACTTTCAAGCCTCCTCGTGGGTTTATTTGAAAACCAACCGCATGTGTGCACACAGCGGTCTGTTTTTCGGGTTGTATTTATCCTGTGAGTTCAAAGCTGATGCAACAAACTAATATATATGTTTCAAACCCTTTGTGTCAAGATGTTTGAGAGGAAGGTCTCAGCTCTTCTATGCGAAGCCTTACAGTCCTCAGCCCCTGCCATTCATCTATGTAAGGGTAAAACGCTATGTCAAACAGCCCATCCCTTATGGGATGTTCCTCTGCCATGTCAAAGGCTATGCCGTTTTGCAGTGTGCTGTTGTGTTTTATCATAACACGCAGGTGTCTGTCCTTTACCACCTCGGTGTGGAGTATGTTTGCCCCCATGATGCAGAGAAGTGGTCTTTCGTTCATGTATCCGAAGGGAGAGAGCCTTTCGATTTCGTCCACAAGGCGTGGTTTGAGCTCCTCGAGTTTTACCTCTGCATCGAGCTCCACAACGGGCATGAGCTCGTGCGGGCTGAGTGTGGAGTTCATAAGCCCCAGGAATTCCTTCCTGAAGGCGTCAAGGTTTTCCCTTTTAAGTGTAATACCTGCGGCTGAGCTGTGTCCGCCGTATTTTTCAAGGTAGGGCTCGCACCTGCGGAGTGCCTCTATTATGTTACATCCCTTCGTTCCCCTTGCAGAGCCTTTTGCGGTGTTGCCATCTATGGAAAGCAGTATGGTGGGTCTTGTAAACCTTTCCATAATCCTTGAGGCAACTATCCCTATAACCCCTGGATGCCAGCCCTCGCTGGCAAGCACTATGGCGTTGTCCCGAAGGGGTTCTTCCACCATGGAAAGGGCTTCCCTCAGGATTCTCTCTTCCACACTCTGGCGATGCGAGTTTTCTCTGTTAAGGAGGCTTGCAAGTTTGTCCGCCTCGCAGGGGTCTTCTGTTACAAGCAGTCTGAAAGCACTCTCCGCACTGTCCATCCTACCTGAGGCATTTATCCTGGGGGCAAGCTGGAAGGCTATCTGTTCTGCGGTGGGCCTGAGCCCGCTTATGCCCGCAACATCCATAAGGCTTCGCAGTCCTACCCTCTTTGTGTTTGCAAGCTCTTTAAGCCCGTAGCTTACAAGGATTCTGTTCTGACCCACAAGGGGCACCACATCTGCAATGGTTCCTATGGCAACAAGGTCAAGATATCGCTTGAGGTTTGGAAGTTCCCTGTGCCAGCCCCTCTCCCTTAGCCTTGCCCTTATGGCTATTGCAAGGTTAAAGGCGACACCCACGCCTGCAAGGTATTTAAAGGGATAGGGGCAGTCGCTCTGCCTGGGGTTTAAAACCGCAGACGCAGGTGGTATGCACGGTGGTACCTCGTGGTGGTCCACCACTATGCAGTCAATACCAAGCGAGCGGGCAAGCCTGACCTCCTCATGGCTGGATATACCGCAGTCCACGGTAATAAGAAGTTTCACACCCTCTGAGTGAAGCCTCCTTATACCCTCTGTATTCAGGCCATAGCCCTCTTTGAGCCTGTGGGGTATGTAGTGGGTTGTCTCCACACCGAGCTCTCTGAAGAACATCGCCAGAAGGGCTGTGCCTGTTGTGCCATCCACATCGTAATCTCCCCAGATGCAAATCCTCTCTTCTTTCTGGATGGCAGAGAGGATACACTCCACAGCCCTTTCCATATCCTTCATGAGGAAGGGATTGTGCAGGTCTTTAAGGTCAGGCGACAGGAAGGAATATGCCTCTTCAGGCTCTGTGATGCCCCTTTTTACAAGTAGTTCTGCGGTGACAGGAAGGATGTTCAGTTCCTCTTCTAACCTCTTTTTAAGAACCTCATTGACAGGACTAATCTTCCAGCGCTTCTTCATCCCCCTTCCACACCGTAAGGAAAATGGATAATTTTACACATTCTAACAGTTAAGCCCCACAGGGTCAAGGTTGTTTAAGTAACCTCACAGAAATAGGTATAGAGATACTTACCACCTGGAGGGCAAGGAGGATGAAACAAGGGATGTAAAAAGAGTTGAGGCTGTCTCTCTCATCCTGTATATCTTTAAGA
>JALUQR010000207.1:7800-19887 GCA_027017505.1 bacterium | reverse complement strand
GCATTGATTTGGTTTATCCAAAGGAGATCAGACGCCTGTACGATGAGATAAAACAAAAGGGGCTTATCGTAACGGAGTTTCCCTTCTCCACACCTCCGCTTGCAAAAAATTTTCCTGTAAGAAACAGGATTATAAGCGGGCTTACAAGCGGGGTGGTTGTGGTTGAGGCTCCTGTTAAAAGCGGGGCAATGATGACCGCAAGACTCTCCCTTGAAGAGGGCAGAGAGGTCTTTGCACTTCCTGGCAGGGCAGATTCAAAAAGAAGCGGTGGCACAAACAGGCTCATAAAAGAGGGAGCCATACTCGTTGAGGATGTGGATGACATACTGAATGTGTTGTTTCCAGGGCATCAACGGGTAACCCCCAGAAAGACCACAGGGGATAACCCCGTAGAAAACATAGACAAGGAGGAAGAGCTTGTCTTCAGGGTTCTTGAGGATGAGCCCCTTCACATAGACAGTATCGTTGAAAGAAGTGGCTTGCCTGCGGAAAGGCTTGCATCACTGCTTCTTATGATGGAACTCAAGGGCTTTGTGGAGCAGAGACCGGGCAAGTTTTTCGTAAAAAGGACTGCCTGAGGAAACCTTCTTTTGCCACAGGAAAAGTCTTCCTGTTGAAAAATCTAAAAAGTGCTGGAGGTATTTACAGTTAATCCATGAAGAAGTCTCTTGTAATAGTGGAATCTCCTGCAAAGGCGCGCACCATAAATAAATACCTTGGCAGGGGCTTCAGGGTGATGGCCTCTGTGGGGCATATAAAGGACCTGCCAAAAAACAAACTCGGTGTGGACATAGACAACAACTTCAGGCCCCATTACGAAATCATAAGGGGCAAGGCCAAGGTAATAAGGGAGCTTAAAAACGCCAGCAAGGATGCAGATGTTATCTACCTGGGCCCAGACCCTGACAGAGAGGGTGAGGCCATAGCCTGGCACATAAAGGAGGTCCTGAACGGCAAAAAAGAGAGCATTATAAAGCGTGTGCTCTTTAACGAGATAACAGAGAAGGGTATAAAGGAGGCCATCTCTCATCCCACTGATATAGACAAGAACAAGGTTGACGCACAGCAGGCTCGAAGAATCCTTGACAGGCTTGTGGGCTATCAGGTAAGCCCCCTTCTGTGGGAGAAGGTAAGGATGGGGCTCAGTGCGGGAAGGGTGCAGTCTGTGGCAGTGCGCCTTGTATGCGAGCGTGAACGCCAGATAGAAAGCTTCGTCCCACAGGAGTACTGGTCTGTAACAGCACTCTTTGATGGGTTCGAGGCAAAGCTCATAAAAAGGGACGATAAAAAGCTCACCATATCCACAGAGAAAGAGGCCAGGGGCATTGTTGAGGAGCTTAAGGGTGAAAGCTTCAGGGTAGATGAGATAGAACAGAAGGAAAGACGGCGGAATCCTGCCCCGCCGTTTATAACGAGCAGGCTCCAGCAGGAGGCCTCCCGAAGGCTTGGCTTCTCTGCACAGAAGACCATGCTCATAGCCCAGCAACTTTACGAAGGGGTTGACCTTGGAGAGGAAGGCCCCACAGGGCTTATAACCTACATGCGTACTGACTCACACCGCATAGCACCAGAGGCAATACAGGCGGTAAGGGCCTACATAGAGAAGACCTATGGAAAGGAATATCTGCCCCAGAAACCCAATGTGTACAGGAGCAAAAAGACCGCCCAGGACGCACACGAGGCAATAAGGCCCACCAGCATGCGTTACACCCCTGAGTATGTAAGACCCTATCTTACAGAGGATCAGTGGAAGCTCTATGATCTAATATGGAAGAGGTTCGTTGCCTCACAGATGCATCATGCAGTGCTTGACCAGACCCGTGTATGCCTTGTTGCAGGAAGATACACCTTCCAGGCGGTGGGCACTGTGGTGAAATTTGCTGGCTTCACCACACTCTACGAGGAAAAGACAGACGAGGAGACAGAAGAGGAGAAAAGACTGCCACCCCTTGAAAGAGGACAGGTGTTAAGCCCCCTGGAGATTGTGTGCAAACAGCACTTTACCCAGCCACCTCCCCGTTACACCGAGGCCACACTCATAAGGGAGCTCGAAGAGAAGGGCATTGGAAGACCCTCCACCTATGCACTTATCCTTTCCACCATACAGGAGAGGGGCTATGTGGTAAAGGAAAAGGGCAGACTCAGGCCAACAGAGCTCGGCTTTCTCGTTACAGAGCTTCTTGTAAAGAGCTTTCCCGACATACTGAATGTGAAGTTCACAGCCCACATGGAAGAAGAGCTTGACCTTGTGGAGGAGGGCAGACTCCGCTGGATAGATGTTATAAAGGAGTTCTACTCGCGTTTTAAAGAGGACCTTGAGCGCGCAAAGGAGGAGATGAAGAACATAAAGGAAGAGGAGGTGCCCACGGACATACCCTGCAGAAGATGTGGCAGAAAGATGGTCATAAGATGGGGAAAGCTCGGCAGGTTTCTTGCCTGCCCAGGCTATCCCGAGTGCAAGACCACCATGGACTTCACAATAGATGACGCTGGAAACATCATACCTTCAGAGAATAACGAGTATGTTGAACAGAGGTGTCCTGCCTGTGATAGCCCAATGGTTATAAAAAGCGGTCGGTACGGCCGATTCATTGCGTGCAGTAGATACCCCGATTGCAAGACCACCATGCCCCTTTCAACAGGTATTGCCTGCCCTGAAGAGGGCTGTAACGGGATGCTCGTTGAAAGAAGGTCGAAAAAGGGCAGGCTCTTTTACGGATGCTCCAACTATCCTGATTGCAGGTATGTAACCTGGAAACTGCCAGAGAAAAAATAATCCTTCCACGGGTTTACACCACTGGATTCTGGTATATAATTATCTGAAACAGGAGGTGCACCCTGCAAAATGATAACCAGGGAGTGCAAGACCATTCTGCTCGCCGATGACTCGGTATTCTTCAGGACAAAACTTAGCACCATACTTACAGAGGCAGGCCACAGGGTGAAGTTTGCCCGTGACGGCAAGGAGGTCATAGAGGAGATTTCCATAGACCCCTCGGGCATAGACCTTCTCATACTGGACCTTCAGATGCCAGAGATTGACGGATTTGGAGTGCTCAAGTGGATGAAGGAGAACGGCTATCTTGGAAAATTTCCGGTGCTCGCCATAACAGGGGTGTATGAATCCTCCGAGATACTGGAGAAGGTAAGAAGCGCAGGTGCAGACGGGCTTATGACAAAGGGGTTCTCGCCAGAGCAGGTCCTCTACAGGGTTCATCAACTGCTCTTTCCAGAGACCGTAACCCAGAGGGCTACAGACAGGGTGCCAGTATCAGTGCCAGTGGACTTCACCGTGGGTGACAGAACCTTTACGGGGTTTCTGCTGAACATAAGCCCCACAGGCCTTTTCCTTCATACCCTTGAGGAACTCCTTCCAGGCACAGTTATAAACCTTAAGTTCTCTCTCCCTGACAATCCAAAGATAATAGAGGTTCAGGGTGTTGTAAGGTGGACAACCCAGTCAAACCCGAAAAAACAGCTGTTTGGTGGAGCGGGCATAATGTTCACCCATGTGTCAGAGGAAGACCAGAAGCTCATAAAGGAATTCATGGAAAAAGAGCTCAAAAGGCTTGGTATGGAGCGCACCTACCTTCTGTGAAGCTCCACAAGTGCAATTAATACCCCTCCTGTTATGGCAGAATCTGCAACATTGAAGGCAGGCCAGTGGTAGCTTCCCACATAGAAGTCAAGAAAGTCAACCACCTCACCAAATAGCACCCTGTCCACAAGGTTTCCAAGTGCACCACCTATTATGAGTGAAAGGCCAAACACCTGTAGCCCTGAGACCGCATCTTTCAGAAGATAGAACAGCACCCCTATGGCAACCACAGACACACCTATAAACAGCAGGGTGAAGAACATCCCTCCACCGCTGAACATACCAAAGGCAATCCCTGTGTTTCTTGTATGCACTATGTTGAAAAAACCAGGTATTACCTCCACGAACTCACCGGTCTTAAGATGGGCGTTTATTGCAAACTTGGTCAATCTGTCCAGAAGGAACACCGTAAGGATTGTAATCCCTGTGATATATTCCTTTTTCAGGAAAGCACCTCCACGCACTCTCTGCATATTGAGGGATGCTCACTGTTCTCGCCCACTGTGGGGCTTATGTGCCAGCACCGTTCACACTTTCTTCCCTCTGCCCTCTCCACAGCAATCTTTATTCCCTCAAGCTCCTTGCCCTCCACACCCTCTGTGAGCTCTCTGAACTCAAGTTGAGACACTATGAGGACCTCCCTGAGGGTCTCCTCCTGTCCTGAAAGGGCGGGTTTAAGAGCGTCTGGAAGACTCACATATACCCTTGCATCAAGCGAGTGGCCTATGAGTTTGTCCTTTCTTGCCATCTCAAGTGCCCTTGATATCTCATCCTTTACCGAAAGTATGAGATTCCATTTTTTCTCAAGCTCTGTGTCTATCCACTCCTCTCTTGGCTGTGGGAATTCCGTAAGGTGCACGCTCTCTGCTGGCCTCTGTGGAAGAAACTGCCATGCCTCATCTGTTGTGAACACAAGCACAGGGGCAAGAAGCCTTAAAAGGTGGTCAAGTATGTGGCAGAGTGTGGTCTGTGCAGCCCTTCTTGAATGGGAGTCTGCCCTTGTGGTGTAAAGCCTGTCCTTGAGTATGTCCAGGTAGAAGGCACTCAGGTCCACCGCACAGAAGTTGTGCATGGAGTGGAATATCACATGAAACTCAAACTCCTCATAGGCCTTGAGAACCCTCCTTGTAAGCCCTGTGAGCCTGTGAAGGAGGAGTCTATCAAGCTCTTTAAGCTCTCTGTACTCAACCGAGTGTTTGTCTGGCTCAAAGTCATAGAGGTTTCCCAGTATGAACCTTATGGTGTTTCGTATCCTTCTGTAGGCCTCTGAGAGTCTTTTAAGAATCTCCTCTGATATTCTTATATCCTCGCGGTAGTCCTCTGCGGAAACCCACAGTCTTAAGACCTCTGCACCGTATCTTTTTATGACCTCCTGTGGAGAGATAACATTACCCAGGGATTTGCTCATCTTTCTTCCCTCGCCATCCACAACGAACCCGTGGGTGAGCACCGTTCTGTAGGGAGCCATGTTGCGTGTTCCAACAGATGCAAGCAGTGAGGACTGAAACCATCCCCTGTGCTGGTCACTGCCTTCAAGGTAAAGGTCTGCTGGCATGCGCAGACCCTTTCTTTTTTCGAGCACCGCTGAAAAGCTCACCCCTGAATCAAACCACACATCCAGTATGTCCTCTTTCTTTTCAAACCCCTTTGAGTGAGAACACACAGGACATCTGAACCCCTGGGGGATGAGCTCCTCAGGGTTTCTTTCGAACCACACATCCGCACCCTCTCTTTCCACAATATCTGCAAGGTGCTCTATTAGCCTGCCATCGAGGAAGACCTCTCCACAGCCTGCACACTTAAGTGCTGGAATGGGCACACCCCACACCCTCTGTCTTGAAAGACACCAGTCAGGCCTCTGTGAGACCATGCCCCTTATTCTTTCCTTTCCCCAGTGTGGAATCCACTCAACCCCTTCTATTGCCTCAAGTGCCCTCTCTCTCAGCCCCTTATCCATTGCAACAAACCACTGCTCTGTTGCCCTGAATATCACGGGGTTCTTGCACCTCCAGCAATGCGGATAGGAGTGGCTGATGGTGGACTCTGAAAGAAGGGCACCCCTTTCTTTAAGAAGCCTTACTATGGCGGGGTTTGCCTCGAAAACACCCATACCGCAGAACTCTGGCACCTCGGCTGTGAACCTGCCCCTTTCATCCACAGGTGCATACACATCAAGGCCTTCCCTGAGGCCCAGTTCATAGTCCTCTGTGCCGTGCCCTGGTGCTATGTGAACACAGCCTGTACCAGTGGAGGTGGTAACAAAACCAGCGGTAAATACCACAGAGTTTCTCTGAAGAAATGGATGCTCTGTTACAATACCCTTAAGCTTCTGACCCCTGAATCCTTCCTCAACGGTGTACTCTTCTATGTGGAATGCCCTCATGCACTCTTCAACGAGTCCTTCGTAGAGCAGGAAATTACCCCTGTCTGTGCGCACCAGACTGTATGTTAGCTCTGGATGCACTGCTATGGCAAGATTTGCTGGAAGTGTCCATGGCGTGGTCGTCCATATCACCATGCAGGTGTTTTCAGGCAGTTTAAGCCCTTTATCGTCCTTAACCCTGAAGCTTACATATACAGATGGGGACTGTTTTTCGTAATACTCCACCTCTGCCTCTGCAAGAGCTGTTCTGCAGTCTGCACACCAGTGTACGGGCTTTTTACCCCTGTAGATGAGTCCCTCTTTGAGAAACCTTCCGAGCTCTCTGAGTATGGTTGCCTGGTAGGAGTAGTCCATTGTAAGATAGGGCTCATCCCATCTGCCGAAGACACCGAGCCTTATAAACTCCTCCCTCTGCACCTTCACGAATCTTTCCGCATACTCCCTGCACCTTCTTCTTATCTCGAGCTTTGACAGCCCCTCCTTATCCTTACCCAGGCTCTTTTCAACCTGTAGTTCTATGGGCAGTCCGTGGCAGTCCCAGCCAGGCACATAGTCTGTTCTGTAGCCCATCATGAATCTGCTCTTTACGACGATGTCCTTGAGAATCTTGTTAAGTGCATGCCCCATGTGGATGTTGCCGTTTGCATACGGGGGGCCGTCGTGGAGTATGTAGTCTTTTTTTCCTCTGCCCGTGCTCAGTATCTTCTCATACAGTCGCTTTGCCTGCCACTGTCTGATAAGTTCTGGCTCTCTTTTTGGCAGGTCTGCCTTCATCTGAAAATCTGTTCTCGGTAGATTCAGTGTTGACTTGTAGTCCATAGGTTCTCCCCTTATAACCTCAGAAGTGCTATACCTGCTACGATGAGCACTATTCCCACAAGTTTATACCAGGTAAATGCCTCACCGAGAAATAGCACGGACACAAAGAGTGCAAACAGCGGATACACAGCTGCAAGGGGCACCACCATGGATGCCTCGCCTGTCTTAAGTGCATGGTAGAAGGTTATCTGGCCGAGAAAACCTGCAAGAAGGCCTCCTATCATAACATAGATTACGCTCCTTACATCCAGTGTCTCGAGTGCCCTGATTTTGCCAAGTGCGATAAGTCCTGCAATTCCAACAAACACTATGGGTATGGTTCTCAGCACCACACCCACATATGGGTCGAGCCTGCCCCTGAGCCCCATCTTTTCAAAGGCAGGGGCAAGCCCCCATATGATAGCGGTAAGTATTGACAGTATAAAGGCCTTTTTTTCCATTGTTATTTTACCATGTGTATGACGCGCTCGTTGAGCGGTTGGACAGGCCTTGCATTGCCATCCATTATGGAACGAAACTCATCTATCTCTTCTTTTGACAGCTCTATGGGCTGTTTGAGCACGAACCAGTCAACACCCTCTGTGCACGGAGGTGTGGTGAAAGAGCCCTTGTAGTGGTAATAGCTCTTTGAAGCTGGCAGAAGCTCTATAACATTAAGCCCTGCATCAACCTCTTCTCTTTCGCCCTCTTCTTCGGGCAGTTCTCTCCATATCTTCTCCATGGCCCTGTTCTTTTTGCCCTCTTTTATGAACACACCCACCACGGCTATCTTTCCATCCTTGCTTTTGTGGACAAGGTGCATCTCCATGGGATAGGCCCTGCCATCCACGGTGTGCTCACTGGGTGCATGGAAGTGAAACTGCAGTAGTTCGTATTTCTTCCCGTTGGGTGCGTTGAGTATGCTTCCAGCAGGGTAGCTCACCTTTATGGTGTGTCCGTTGTTTACCACATGGAGCTTTTCTGCCCTTTTGTAGTTAAACTTAAGGGGACGCATCTTTGCTGGCACGGGGCTGGATATATCCACTGGAGATTGCTCCTTACCCTTTGAGCACAGCTCAAACTCCTCTGATAGTTCACCCCAGTGTTCAGGCCCTGTCTTGCCCTCGTATCCCCACTCTACCTTGCCAGAGCCTGCCATGGCAGGTACCGCACACAGCAGAATGGCCAGAAAGATTACTCTCATAAGCATTCTGTTTGCCATCTTTGGTTATACCTCCTTTATTTGATTTCTTAGAGGAAGTCTGCTTACAGGTCTTCTGCCAAAAGGTCATGGAGTGTTTCTATACGGCATACCTCGTATTCCTTTGTACCAGAGGGCAGGTGTATGGTTACAATGTCTCCTTCCTGTTTGCCCAGAAGCTCTCTTCCTATGGGGGAACTTACGGAAATTTTACCTTCCTTTGGCTCCACCTCCTCGGGTGTTACAAGCTCGTAGACCACCTTACGGCCTGTCTCGGTATCCTCAAGGTGCACTCTTGAGCCAAAGGCGACCCTGTCTCTGGGTATGTCCTCAAGCTTTATCGAGGAGAGGGCATTTATCCTCTGGGTGAGATGCACGAGTCTTGCGTTAAGATAGCTCTGCCTTTCCTTTGCTGCCTGATACTCTGCGTTCTCCCGCAGGTCTCCATGAGAGGCAGCCTTCTGAAGCTCCCTGGGAAGCTCCACCCTGAGCTCCCTCTCTATCTTTTTTACCTCTTCCCTCAGTCTTTCAAGAACAGGAATTTCCTTCATCCCCATCACCTCTTTAAAGTGTAAGCACCAGTATGCTCTCTACATGATATGTGTGAGGAAACATGTCAATAAGGGCTGAAGAAACAACCCTGTAGCTTCTTTCAAGAAACTCTTTAAGGTCTCTACCAAGGGTTGAAGGATTGCAGGACACATAGATAACCCTTTCGATGCCCCTTCTTGCAACCTCTCCTGCAAGCCTTCTACAGCCACCCCTTGGTGGGTCTAATACTACCACAGAAGGCATCTTTTTTTCAAGGATTTTACCCCTCTCTGCATCCATCCTGTGAAACTCCACCCCCTGGATGTGGTTTATGTTTGCACTCCTTTTTGCGTATTCTATGGCAAGCGGGTCTATGTCAAAGCCTTCCACCCTGTGGGCCCTTCTTGTAAGGGGAAGGCTGAAGTTGCCCACCCCGCAGAATGCATCCACAGCGGTAAGAGCATCCTCTGTTGCCTCAAGCACCTTATCTACAAGGGCACTGTTTGCCCCAGGGTTTACCTGAAAGAACACACCTGCTGAATAGAGCAGTCTTATTCCATCAAGGGTGTAACTGCACTCTGTGTTTCCCGTTCTGTAAAGCTCCTTTCCCCTGCCCCTCTGAAACCTCCCTTTAACCCTTACCTCATAGCCCTTAAGCCTTGAAGAAAGGGGTATATTCACCCTTACCGAGGGATTCTCCACATGGAACACAGCGGTTGTACCCCCGCCATCCATATCAACTGCGATATCCAGTGTGTGCACGCCTTCTGGAATCTCTTCTTTAATCTCCTCAAGCGTGGTATTTATAGATGGTTCAAGCAGGGGGCAACACTCAACCTCCACAACCCTGTGTGTTGAAGCCCTGAAAAACCCCACCCTGCCATCTTCAACATGGAATGTTGCCCTTATCCTGCAGGAATCTCTTGCAGGTGAGGGTACAACCTGTGGGATAAGCTCAATGCCAGTGGAGCGTTTTATGGAATCCTGGAATATCCGCTTTTTCCACTGGAGCTGGTCTGTGTATGAAAGATACTGAAGCTGGCATCCGCCACATTCACCGAAAAGCGGGCAGAAGGGCTCCTTTCTTATGGGAGATGGCTCCTCTATCTTCACAATCCTTGCCCTTGAGAAATCCCTCTTATCCTCAACCACCTCCACTGTGCACACATCACCTGGCACACTGAAGGGCACGAATACCACCTTTCCGTCAGGTCTTCTTGCTATGCCACTGCCACCGTAGACCAGCCCCTCTATGGTAACCCTGAAGCTCACTGCCCTTTATTAATGGTGTTTTCCAAGAAGTCTTTTCATCTTCTCCACCGCCTCTGTTGCGTCTCCACCGTACTCAGCGCCTATCTTTCTTGCAAACTCAGGTGTTACCACCGCACCTCCCACAACAACCTTCACATTAACCCCGCCCTCTTTAAGCTTCTTTATAACATTATCCATCTCCATAACTGTTGTGGTCATGAGTGCAGAAAGCCCCACTATGTCCACCCTCTTCTGTCTCGCCTCTTTTACTATCTTTTCGGCAGGAACATTTTTCCCGAGGTCGTATACCTCAAAGCCGTGGTTTTCAAGCAGTGTGCACACAATGTTCTTTCCTATATCGTGTATATCTCCCTCAACGGTTGCCATTATCACCTTTCCAAGTTTAGGCCCCCTCTTTCCCTTAAACTCTTTTTTGAGTCTTTCGAACCCCTTTTTGACTGTTTCTGCAGATAGAATCACCTGTGGCAGAAAGTATCTGCCATCTGCAAAGCGTTTGCCCACCTCTTCGAGTCCCTTTATGAGTCCCCTGTTTCCCACATCCAGTGGGGAGATACCACTTTTGAGTGCGTCTTCCACAAGCCTGACAATACCTGCGGAATCACCCTCCACCACCGCCTTTGCAAGCCTTTCCTCCATGGAGAGGGGCTTTTCCTCTTTTTTTACCTCAACTGCTTTTTCCTTTTCTGTCTGAAATCTGCGGATGTATTCCTCTGCGTTTGCATCCAGCCCTGTAAGGAGTATGCCCGCATGGTAGGTATCCATCATGGCCCTGTTTTTCGGGTTTATTATTGCACAGTCAAGCCCTGCCTCAAGTGCCATGGCAAAGAAGGTGGTGTTTACAACCTCACGATGGGGCAGTCCGAAGGAGATGTTACTTACCCCCAGAACCGTTGACACACCAAATCTCTCTTTTATCTTTCTTATTGCCTTGAGTGTCTGTTTTGCTGACCCTGGCTCTGCACTCACAGCTATGGCAAGACAATCAACCACCACATCCTCTCTTGGTATTCCCATGGATACCGCCCTCTGGATAATCCTTTCTGCTATCTTCACCCTCTCCTCTGCACTTTCAGGAATACCCCTTTCATCGAGCGTGAGTGCTATGACCGCAGCTCCGTATCTTTTCACAAGCTTGAGCACCTCGTTGAGCTTTTTCTCCTCTCCTGAAACGGAATTGACAAGTGCCTTTCCATCCACCGCCTTGAGTCCCTCCTCAAGGGTGGCCACATCTGAGGAGTCTATGACCACTGGCAGGTCTGTATTCTCGTTCACACAGAACACAGCCCTTTTCATCATGCTCTTTTCGTCTATTCCTGGCACACCCACATTCACATCCAGTGCATGGGCTCCTGCGTCTTTCTGCTCCTTTGCCTCTTTTCTTATGGTAAGGGTTTTGCCCTCTTTGAGTTCCTGTGCAAACCTTTTTCTTCCCGTGGGATTGATTCTTTCGCCCACCACCACAGGTCTTCTGCCACCACCAAAGGTTACGATTGTGGTTCTGCTTGCAAGTTTTGTAAAGGCAGGTTTTTTTCTTTTTTCTGGTTTTAGTGTTTTGAGAACCCTCTTTATGGCATCTATGTGTTCAGGTGTTGTACCGCAACATCCGCCTATAATTCTTGCCCCTGCTCCCACAAGGGCTGGCACATGGTCTGCCATCTCCTGTGGTGTTGCAGGGAATATGGTTTTGCCCTCTTTGAGCACGGGTATACCTGCATTGGGCTGTGCTGTAAGTGGAAGTGCGGTAAGATGGCTCATCCTGGAGAGGGCCTGGTATATGCCCTCTGCACCGAGTGAGCAGTTTGCCCCGAGTGAGACCACTCCCAGTGCCTCTGCCACTATGGCGAATACCTCGGGAGGGGTGCCAAGAACTGTTCGCATGGAGTTATCGAATGTCATGGTTGCGATAACGGGCAGTCCTGTGGAGCCTGCCCCTATGAGTGCAGCCCTCAGCTCCTTTATGTCCATCATGGTCTCTATTATTATAAGGTCTGCACCTGCATCTTTTAATGCCCCTGCCTGCTCGCTGAATATATCCACCATGGTATCAAAGTCCACATCACCCACGGGCTCAACGAACCTTCCTGTTGGGCCCATACAGCCTGCAACAAGCCCATCACCCACAGCCTTCCTTGCGATTTTCACAGCGGTCTCGTTTATCTCTCTCAGTTTTGCCTCAAGCCCGTATTCCTTAAGCTTTACCCTGTTGGCACCAAAGGTATTCGTGGTAACCACATCTGAGCCTGCCTGCCTGTAAAGTCTGTGCACCCTTTCCACAAGCTCTGGTCTTGAAAGGTTGAGCTCATC
>JALUQR010000207.1:0-7790 GCA_027017505.1 bacterium | reverse complement strand
GCTCAAGCCCCAGTGCCTGAAGCATGGTGCCTGTCGCACCATCGAAGAGAACGAATCCATCTCTGAGTCTTTCAAGAAACTCTTCTTTTTTCATGGCCTAAAGTTTTACGAGCTCGTATCTTTTTGTTCCTATTCCCATCTTTTCTGCGTAATCGAGCTGAACGGTCCAGTCTATTGATGGATGCACCCCGCGGAACTTATCCCCGCCCCTGTGGAAACCCTCTTTAAGGGCTGTGCCTGGAAGCCCCTCCTCACCGCATACAAGCTCTGCGGATGCGGTATCTATTGCAACCGGGTCACAGGAGGCAAGTATTCCCACATCGGGCACTATGGCCTTGTCTGTAAACCCGTAGCAATCGCACACGGGGCTTATGTGAAGAAGGAAGTTCACGAACACACACTTTCCTTCCTTTCCCTTGAGCACACCCATTACATGTTCCACCATCTTTTTCTGCACATCCTCTGCCCTTTCGTTCCACTCTATCTTTATGGTTCCCTCGGGGCATACCGCCACGCAGTGGGCACAGCCAATGCAGTCTTTATTTTTTATGAATGCCTTCTCACCCAGCTCTATTGCTCCCACAGGACATGCATCCACGCACACGCCACAGCCCGTGCATCCTTCAGGCTCAACCCTCGGGGCAGAGTTCGAGTGCTGGCTGAGTTTGCCCTCCCTTGTGGCACAGCCCATGCCCACATTCTTCAGTGCCCCTCCAATGCCTGTGAGCTCATGACACTTGAAATGGGTGAGCACCACAAGCCCATCAGCTGATACAATCTCCTTTGCAATGCTCACCCTGTCGTAATAGTTGCCCTCTATGGGCACATACTCCCTGTTCTCGCCCCTCAGCCCATCAGCTATTATTATGGGAGCTGAGGTTACAGCATATGAAAACCCATTCTTTATGGCTGTCTCAAGGTGGCTGACGCTGTTGGTTCTTGTACCAACATAGAGGGTGTTTGTATCTGTAAGAAACGGCAGTGCCCCACCCTCTCTTATGTACCTGCAGACCCTTTCAACAAAGACCGGGTTTATAAAAGATGTGTTACCGTGCTCACCAAAGTGCAGTTTTACGGCAACGAGCTCGCCCCTTCTGAACATCGAGGGCAGACCCACCTCTTCCATAAGTCTTGAGAGCTTGTCCAGAAGATTCTCCCTTGCGTCTGCCCTTGCATCTACAAAGTATACCCTTGCGGTCCTCATCATATCTCTATTATAACAGGCAGTATTACAGGCCTTCTTTCAAGTGTTACATTGAAGAATCTTCTCAGTGTTCTTCTTATCTCTTCCTGTATTTCCATCTGGTCTGCCTTTACCTCCCGGCTTAAGCCCTTGAGGGTTGAGAGCACCAGCTCTCTTGCCTCCTCGATAAGGGGTTCTGCCTCTTCTGATACCACCCCGCGGGTTACTATGTCAGGCCCGTAGATTACCTCGCCTGTGGTCTGGTTCAGGGCTATAACTGTAAGTACCATGCCGTCTCTTGAGAGGTCTCTTCTGTGTTTGAGCACCATGTCCTTAACATCGCCCACGCCCTTGCCATCCACGAATACCTTACCTGAGTCCACCCTGTCTGTCCTTTCTGCACCGTCCTCTGTGAACTCCACCACATCGCCATCCTCCAGCACGAACACACGCTCTTCTGGCACACCCACACCCACTGCAAGCTTTCCGTGCTGAACAAGATGACGATACTCACCGTGTACTGGTATGAAGTAGCGTGGTCTCGTCATATTGAGCATGAGTTTAAGTTCCTCCTGGGCTGCGTGTCCTGACACATGGACCTCTGAGACCTTCTCGTACACCACCTCTGCACCCCGCCTGTACAGATGGTTCATCATATTGGCTATGGCCTTTTCATGGCCTGGTATGAATTTTGCGGAAAGAAGCACAGTATCTCCCTCTCTTATCTTTATGTGGCGGTGTTCACCTATTGCCATGCGAATGAGCGCACTCATGGGCTCGCCCTGGCTTCCAGTGGTGAGCACCACCACACGCTGTGGTGGCAGGCTCTCCACCTCTTTTATATCACCTATAACACCATCGGGAACAAAAAGATAGCCCCTTTCCCTTGCAATCCTGACATTCTCTATGATGCTTCTGCCGTTGAGTATAACCCTTCTGCCAGCCCTGTGGGCACACTGGAAGACCTGCTGTATGCGGTGTATGTTTGAGGAGAACACACTCACGATTATCCTCCCCTCTGCCCTGCGGAATATGTCCTCGAACACCCCGCCTATAACGCTCTCAGAGGGGCTGTAGCCCTCGCTCTCAACATTGGTTGAATCTGAAAGAAGAAGCAGTACACCCCTTTCACCGTATTCCACGAACCTTGAGTAATCTGTCCTTTCTCCATCCACAGGGGTCTGGTCAAGTTTGAAGTCTCCTGTGTGTATGATAACCCCAAGTGGTGTGGTTATGGCAAGCCCCACGCAGTCTGGTATGGAGTGGCTTACACGCAGAAACTCCACCCTGAAGGCCCCTATGGTTATCACATCCCTGGGCCTTACGGTATTGAGCCTTGCCCCTGCAAGAAGACCGAACTCCTTGAGCCTGTTCTCTATAAGCCCTGTTGTAAGGGGTGTCGCATAGACTGGTAGATTGAGTTCCCTTAGGATAAACGGCAGTGCACCCATGTGGTCTTCATGTCCATGGGTTATTATGAAGGCCCTGCACCTTTCTCTGTTCCTTTTAAGGTAGCCTATCTCTGGTATGACTATGTCTATGCCCAGCATGTAGTCCTCTGGAAACATGAGCCCACAGTCTATAACTATAATGTCCTCGCCGTACTCCAGGGCCATCATATTGAGCCCTATCTCTCCACAGCCACCCAGGGGTATTATCCTGAGGGTTTTGTTCATGGTTTACTGTTCTATCTCCTTCAGGAGTTTCTCTATTGTTTTTTTTGTGAGCTCACAGAGTGTTCTGTCATCCATCCCTTGAGGATTTATACATCCGCCTATATTGACCCTCACTGTTGCGGGTCTTATTGTAACGCCACCCTTTTTCATAACATTCTCTGTGCCACTTATGGCAACGGGCACCACTGTGGCTCCGCTCTTTGTGGCTATAACGAACCCGCCCTTTTTGAACGGCAGAAGCCCCCTTTCTGGATGTCTCGTTCCCTCCGGGAAGATTATAACAGATATTCCGCTCCTTACCCTCTCTATTGCATCGTTTACGCTCTTAAGATATGCCCTTCCGCCCAGCCTTCTATCTATGGGTATGTAGCCTGCAAGCCACATGGCCCATCCCACAAGGGGTATGTAAAAGAGGCTCTTTTTGGCTATCCATTTAAAGTCATGTGGCAGAAAGGCATGAAGCACCGGTATATCGAAGGCGCCCTTGTGGTTTACCGCAAACACACAGGGGGTATCCTTTTCTGGCAGGTTTTCCCTGCCCTTTACAACAACCCTCACCCCTGCAAGCCACAGCACCACTCTGCACCAGAGGGCTCCAACCCTGTGGGTCATCCTGCCCGTTCTATCCACAAGATAGCCGAAAAGGGCAAAGGGAAAGAGCACAAGGGTTACGGGTATACCCAGAAGCCATACAACAAGGGTTCTGAAAGACATACAGGCACTTATTCCCTTATGTGACCCTCTCCATACACTATGAACTTTCTTGTGGTGAGCTCTTCAAGCCCCATGGGGCCAAAGGCGTGCAGTTTTGTGGTGGATATACCTATCTCTGCACCAAGGCCAAGCTGGCCACCATCGCTGAACCTTGTTGATGCATTCACGAGCACCGTTGAGGAGCCCACCTCCTCTATGAACCTTTTTGCATTCTCGTAGTTCTCCGTAACTATAGCCTCTGTGTGAAGCGAGCCGTACTTTTCTATATGTCTTATGGCATCATCAAGGCTGTCCACCACCTTTACTGCAAGCACAAGGTCAAGATACTCCTCGTACCAGTCCTCCTCTGTTGCCTCCTTTATCTGGGGAAGAATCCTTCTTGTCCTCTCACAGCCACGAAGCTCAACGCCTGCGTGCCTGTACTTTTCGTAAATCTGTGGCAGAAACTCCTCTGCAATGTTTTTGTGGACAAGCAGGGTCTCCATGGCGTTACACACCCCTGGCCTCTGAACCTTTGCGTTATAGGCTATCTTCAATGCCATATCAATCCTGGCAGATTCATCCACAAACACATGACACACACCTTTATAGTGCTTTATGACAGGCACCTTTGAGTTCTCCACAACAAACCTTATAAGCCCCTCGCCACCACGGGGTATTATGAGGTCTATGTATTCCTCGAGTTTGAGTAGTTCAAGCACCGCGGTTCTGTCTGTTGTGGGCACAACCTGTACTGCCTTCTCTGTAATGCCCTCTTCTCTGCATACCTCTGAGAATATGGCCCCCAGTGCCCTGTTGGAGTTTATGGCCTCGCTACCACCCCTTAAGATTACCACATTGCCTGACTTAAGGCACAGCCCTGCTGCATCTATGGTAACATTTGGTCTTGACTCATACACTATACCTATAACCCCCAAGGGTATACGCATCCTTCCCACAACGAGCCCGTTTGGCCTTCGCCACATGGATGTAACCTCGCCCACAGGGTCTGGCAGAACAGCCACATCCCTTAAGCCCTGTGCCATGCCCTTTATGACCTTATCAGAAAGGGTGAGCCTGTCTATCATTGCCCTTGAAAGTCCCCTCTTTTCTGCCTCTTCAAGGTCTTTTCTGTTTTCCTCTTTCAGCTGGTCTGCCCTTTCCTGGATTCTCTCGGCTACCCTGCAGAGAATGCGGTTTTTCTTCTCTGTGGAGAGTTTTGCCACCTCCCGGGAGGCCTCTCTTGCGTCCCTTGCCATCGAAAGGATGAGCTCTTCTGTGGTCATGGCTTTTCCTGCTCCTTTCTTTATTAATGGTTTCTACATGACAACAAGGTTATCCCTGTGGATAACCTCGTCGTATATCCTGTAGCCCAGTATGTTTTCTATCTCACGGGTTTTTCTTCCCTTTATCTTTTCAATCTCCTCTGAGCTGTAGTTTACCATACCCCTTGCAAACTCCATTCCGCTGGTGTCCATACAGTGTACAACCTCACCTGCCTCGAAGTCTCCCTCAACCCTGATTATACCTGTTGGAAGAAGGGACTTCCCCCTTTCCACTATGGCTGTTTTTGCCCCCTCATCCACAAAGAGCTTTCCCACAGGTCTTGCAGAATAGGCTATCCAGTGTTTCTTGCTTGTAAGTCTATCTTCCTTGGGCAGTACGAGGGTGCCCACCTCTTCTGCAGAGAGGATTCTCTTGAGCACATCTTTTTCCTTTCCAGAGGCTATCACTGTTGCACATCCGAAGTGAGATGCCTTCTTTGCTGCAGAGAGTTTTGATTCCACACCACCTGTGCTGAACGGGCCTGTTGTGGCACCCGCAAGGTTTATATGGAAGCTGTCTATGTCCTCTATAAGGGGTATGAGTCTTGCAGAGGGTTCCACCCCGGGGTCTTTATCGTATATACCATCTATGTGGGACAGTATCACCAGAAGTTCTGCATCCACAAGGGTGGTGGTGAGGGCAGAAAGGGTATCATTATCGCCGAACTTTATCTCCTCAACAGCGGTGCTATCGTTCTCATTTATAACAGGCACTATATGGTCTTCAAGAAGTGTGGATACGGTGTTCTTTGCGTTTATAAAGCGTCTTCTATCTGCAAAATCATCGTGGGTGAGGAGAATCTGTGCTATGCTGAGCCCGTATTTTTTGAATGCCCTTGTGTAGTATGCCATAAGGTATGGCTGGCCCACTGCAGCCACTGCCTGATGCTGTGGGATACTGTGCGGGCGCATACCCAGTGAGAGTGCCCTCATTCCCATGGCTATGGCACCTGATGAAACGAGCACCACCTTACGCCCTTCATCCATGGCGTATTTTATCTGGCGTGCTATCTGGCCAAAAACCCTTGGGGAGACCTTGCCACGGGAGTCAACCAGCACCCCACTGCCTATCTTCACAACTATCCTCTTTGCCCTCTTTACAAGCCTTTTTCGCATCCCTTACCCTTAAGCCCTGCAATCATGTTGCCAACATGGTCTATGAGTGCACTTACCCCCTCGCCTGTTACAGCTGATATCAAAAATACCTTTATACCCTCTGTGTGGAAAAATTTCAACACACTCTCTGCTCTTTTTCTTGCCTCTGGAAGGTCTATCTTGTTGAGGGCCACAACCTGTGGTTTTTTAAGAAGCTCGGGGTTGTATGCCTTAAGTTCTGTGTTTATGGTTCTGAAGTCCTCAACGGGGTCTCTGCCCGTTTGTGGAGAAGGGTCTATAAGGTGTATGAACATACAGACCCTTTCGGTGTGTTTCAGGAATCTAACGCCAAGCCCCCTGCCCCTGTGGGCATCCTCTATAAGGCCTGGTATGTCTGCAACGACGAATCCTCCGAAGTCACCGAACCTTACAACCCCCAGATTTGGCACAAGTGTGGTGAACGGATAGTCTGCAATCTTTGGTCTTGCAGATGATATGCGAGAGATGAGTGTGGATTTGCCCGCATTGGGAAACCCTATAATACCCACATCTGCGATGAGCTTAAGCTCAACAAGCAATTGCCTTTCTTCCCCTGGTGTGCCTGGCTGTGCGTACCTTGGGGCACGGTTTGTTGGTGTTGCAAAGCGGGCATTGCCGAGCCCGCCCTTACCTCCCCTTGCGCATACAAACTCCTGGCCATCCTCTGTAAGGTCTGCAAGCACCTGTCCTGTGACCGCATCCTTTATGACTGTGCCCACGGGCACCCTTATTCTTACGCTTCTGCCCTTTCTGCCATGACACAGGCTACCCATTCCGTGCTGGCCCCTTTCAGCCCTGTAATGACGCCTGTAGCGAAGGTCTATAAGGGTGGAAACATTCCTGTCTGCAACGATTATAACATCCCCACCGTCCCCACCGTCTCCACCATCAGGACCACCCTTTGGCACGAACTTCTCCCTGCGGAAGCTCACACAGCCCCTTCCACCATCGCCTGCCTTCACATATATCTTTGCCTCGTCTATAAAGTTCATTCTGCAAAAAATAAAAAGGGCGATAAGAGAAATACTTTCCTGCTCTCCCTCGCCCTTTTTGAAGGTCTCTTTCTGGGGATTAAAATGCCCTATTGCTGTGGCAGTACACTTACGATGCGTTTTGAGCCACTCTGTCTGAAGCTTACCACACCATCTATACGGGCAAAAAGTGTGTAGTCCTTGCCCATGCCCACATTGAGCCCAGGGTGTATCTTTGTGCCGAGCTGACGCACGAGTATTGAGCCTGCACGCACGAACTGCCCGCCAAAACGCTTTACACCGCGTCTTTGCCCGTGGCTGTCTCTACCGTTCTTTGAGCTTCCACCAGCCTTTTTATGTGCCAATTCCTACTCCCTCCTTTTTCACACCTTTATTTCCTTTACCCTCAGGGTGGTGAACCACTGTCTGTGTCCCTGTTTTTTTGTATAACCCTTTCTTCTCTTCTTCTTAAACACCACAATCTTTTTTGCCCTGCCAGTGCCCTCTACCTGACACACAACGGTGGCACCCTCGACCGTGGGGTTACCCACCTTGAGCTCTCCGCCCTTTTTTACAAGGAGCACTTCCTTGAGCTCCACTACCGCATTATCCTCCACGGGCAGTTTCTCAACCCTTATGAGCTCACCCTCTCTTACCGTGTATTGCTTTCCTCCTGTCTCTACAACCGCATAATCCATTCTTTAAAACCCCCTCTGTAAGTGAATAATTTATCTTAATTGTTTTGTCCTTTTCTGTCAAGTACTTTTGTGGGAGGGTTACATGCCGAACCTGTATGCCCTGTAGGTGA
>JALUQR010000206.1 GCA_027017505.1 bacterium | reverse complement strand
TACTTAGCCTGTGTTTTTTTACCTTCCGCCTCTGCCCCACAGGCAGGGCACCAAGGGGAAGGGTCCGAAACGGGGTTTCACCACCGAGGGTCTCGGACACCCCTCAATGGCTATCCCGCATCAACCGACGCCCCTTACATCCCGCGGGAAAGGACGCAAGGGACGCTGGCTGGTCTTTTAGGCAGCCAGTGCGTAGTTTTCTTCGGCAGTTATTCTGCTCTGCCTGTTTTACGAGGTGGCAGACCTCGGTATGCTTCCCTCAACATCAATCCATCCCGTCGAAACCCGTCGCCCCCTTAGATTAAATTTTACCATCCCTTTTTATTTTATTCAACCTCTTCTAAGGCGCATCTTAACAGCCCTTTCCATCTCCTTTGCCACGGTCTTTCTCTTGAGTGTTTCCCTGCGGTCATGGAGCTTTTTACCCTTTGCAAGGGCTATCTCCACCTTTGCCCTACCGTTCTTGAAGTAGAGTTTCAGGGGTATGAGCGTGTAGCCCCGCTGTTCAACCTTGCCTGCGAGTTTTTTTATCTCCCTTTTGTGAAGAAGCAGTTTTCTTGGCCTGCGGGGGTCTTTTTCGGCAAAGCCATCTGCCCTCTCATAGGGGCTTATGTGGGTGTTTATGAGGAAGGCCTCTCCTGCGGTAATCCTCACATAGCTGTCGTTTATGTTGGCCCTGCCTGCCCTGAGGGACTTTACCTCGTCTCCCTTAAGGCTTATGCCTGCCTCGTACTTCTCCTCTATGGTGTACTCATGGGTTGCCCTTCTGTTCTGGCATATAAGCTTTATACCCATAGTCAGATAACCCTCACCACCCTGGGCATGTATTCCTTGAGTTTCTCCCTTCTTCTGCTGTAGAGATTTATCCCCACAAAGACCAGTGCCATAAGGCCGAACCCCAGAAGTGCAGAGAGTATATCTCTGTCCACTGCTGGTATGGCATCTGCCAGAAGCTGGCCTGCAACAACCCCTGCTATGAAACCCCCAAGCGGAAGGAGATAGACCAGCAGACCTGCCTTAACGAGTGTGGTTGCACCCACCGTGAATACCACCCTGTCTCCCTTCTTTGCACCCACAGGATTCAGGGCCTCAAGGACCACCTCCTTCTCGCCCACGCTGTGGCACACATCCCTTGATACACAGCTCTCGCAGGCACTCTTCTTCTCTGTCCTTATAAGCACAGTGTCTTCCCTTACCTCTATGACTGTACCTGTCTCCTCCATATCTTCATCGTATCAGACACCCCAGGGCATTTTCAATACCCCTCAGAAGGATTTTACCCTTTGACACACACCCTCTGGATGATAAACTCTCTTTGGTATGGCACAGACCTATCAGAACCCCAGGCTACTGGCACACCAGATACTTGTAAGGGTGGAGACCAGGGGCTCCTACGCAGACATACTTCTTGAGGAGAAACTGCCCTCAGTGGAAAAACCCTACAGGGCACTTGTAACAGAGCTCGTCTACGGGGTTCTTCGCTGGCAGATAAAGATAGACTGGATAATAAACCAGCTCTCAAAGATACCCACCCATAAGCTTGAGGCAAGGGTGCTCTGTGCCCTGAGGCTCGGCATATACCAGCTTTACTTTCTCCGTGGCATACCACCCCATGCCTGCATATCGGAGAGCGTGGAGCTTGTAAAGCCCCTGGGCAGGGAGCGTGCAGGGTTTGTAAATGCGGTTTTAAGGAGTGCACAGAGGGAAAAAGAAAATGTCAGTTTTCCATCCATAAAGGAGGAGCCTGTAAGGTATGTCTCTGTGATATTCTCCCATCCGCAGTGGCTTGTGGAAAGGTGGCTTAAAAGGTATGGTCTTAAGGAGACCATAGAGCTGTGCCGTGTAAACCTCACCCCTCCGCCAACCATCCTCAGGGTTAACACCCTTGTTACAACGAGGGATGCCCTCATGGAGGAGCTCAAAAAAGAGGGCATAAGGGCCAGGCCCACAAGGTTTTCACCCGTTGGGCTGGAGATTGTTGAAAGACACCGTGGAAGGCTCAAACCTGCTGACAGAAGATACTACATACAGGACGAGGCAAGCCAGCTCATACCACTTCTGGTTTCTCCATCTCCTGGTGAGTGCATACTCGATGTGTGCAGTGCTCCAGGTGGTAAGGCAACCCACATAGCCCAGCTTATGGAAAACAGGGGGCTTGTGGTGGCAATGGACAGCCATCCAACAAGGCTTAAAAAGATAGAGGGCCTTGCCAGAAGGTTTCGCATAGAGATAATAAAACCCCTTCTGGCAGATGCAAGGACATTCACACCACAGTACAGCCTCACTGGCATGGAAGAGGGGTCTCTTCCTTCAGGAGGCTTCGATGCCATACTGGTGGATGCCCCGTGCACAGGGCTTGGCACCATAAGAAGAACCCCTGATATAAAGCTCAGAAGAACACCCGAGGACATAAAGTCCTCTGCAAACACCCAGCGAGAGATACTTTCCAACATCTCAGGGCTTCTTAAAAAGGGCGGAAGACTTGTATACTCTGTGTGCACCCTGGAGCCCGAGGAGACAGAGGATGTTGTAAGATGGTTTCTTAAAGAGAAAAGAGGGTTCTGCCTTGAATCCATCGCACAGATTCTGCCCCATGAGTGTAGAAGGTTTATAACACCAGAGGGCTTTTTCAGAACACTGCCCCACAGGGATGGCCTTGATGGATTCTTTGCGGTAAGGCTTAAAAGAACGGACTGAAAGGGCATTCTTCCATGGCGGGTTAAATCTCCTCTATCTTTACCGCTCCTTCTCTTATAACAACGGGTCTTTCAGCTGTTACATCCACCACTGTTGATGGCTGTCTCGCCTTAAGTCTTTCTGCGGTCTTTATTATAACATCCACTCCGTCGCCGAAGTACTGGAGCACCTCTGTGTGGTCTCGTGCAGGCTCCCTTCCAGAGGGGTTTGCACTTGTGGATGTAAGGGGTGAGCTCAGTATCTCAAGAAGCCTTCTGGTAAGGGGTGAGCTTGAAAGCCGAACCCCTATTTTACCTGTATTGCCTGTAAGAAGTGCTGGCAGTTTTTTTCTTGCCCTGAACACAATGGTAAGCGGGCCTGGCCAGTGGCGCTCCATAAGGGTTCTGGCATGGGGTGGTATCTCTGCGACAAGGCCATTCAGCTCTGCAACATCTCTTATAACCACAAGTACGGGTTTTCCACCTGGTCTGCCCTTAAGTTTGAAGAGCCTTTCAAGGGCATCTGTGCTGAAGGGGTCAACCCCGAGCCCGTAGAAGGTCTCTGTGGGATAGGCTATTATGCCACCCCTTCTGAAGACCTCCTTCAGGGTTTCAGGGCTCTGGTCTATCTCCACTATAAGGGGCTGGCTCATTCTCTCTCGAGGGCCTTTGCCTTCTCTGCCACCTTTTCTGCCTGGCTCTTTCTGTATTCCCTGAGTTTTTTCCTGAGTGTCTCATCCTGTGTTGCCAGTATCTGGACTGCAAGCACCCCTGCGTTTTTTGCCCCTGCCTTACCTATGGCAACCGTTGCAACGGGCACACCTGGAGGCATCTGCACTGTGGAAAGAAGGGAGTCCATACCCTTAAGCGGGCCTGCATCAAGGGGCACACCTATTACAGGAAGTACCGTATGGGCTGCAACGAATCCTGCAAGGTGGGCTGAAAGCCCTGCCCCTGCAATTATCACCTTTATGCCCTTCTCTTCTGCCCTCTGGACAAACTCCTTTGTCCTTTCAGGTGTGCGATGTGCAGAGGATATGGTCATCTCATAGGGTACATCAAACTCCTCAAGTGTTTTTGCACACTCACGCATAACGGGCAGGTCTGAATCACTGCCCATGAGGATTCCAACAAGTGCTTTCTTCATAATTCTCTACCTTCCTCCTTGTTTGAGCCTTTTAAGTGCCCTATCTCCTATGTCCCTTCTGTAATGCACTCCCTCCCAGCTTATACGCTCCACCGCATGGTAGCATCTTCTCTTTGCCTCTTCTATTGTCTCACCCAGGGCTGTAACACTGAGCACCCTTCCACCTGCTGTAACGCACATGCCATCTTTTCTGGCGGTGCCACTGTGGAAGATATAGACATCCTTCAGCCTTTCTGCAGACTCAAGCCCCCTTATGGGCAGGCCCTTTCTGTAACTGCCAGGATACCCGGAAGAGGCCATCACAACACACAGGGCGGGTCTGGGGTCCCACTCCGGGTTCAGGCTATCAAGCCTGCTTTCCACACACGCAAGAAGTAGCTCTACAAGGTCGCTCCGAAGCCTTACCATAAGGGGCTGGGCCTCGGGGTCACCAAACCTTGCGTTAAACTCAAGCACCTTCGGGCCATCATCTGTTATCATGAGCCCTGCATAGAGCACCCCCCTGTAGGGTCTGCCCTCTTCCCTCATACCCCTTATTGTGGGCTCTATTATGGTGCGGAGTATCTCCTCTCTCAGCTCATCTGTTATTACAGGAGCAGGTGAGTATGCACCCATACCGCCTGTGTTTGGCCCCCTGTCTCCATCGTAAACGGGCTTGTGGTCCTGTGCAGGGGGAAAGCTCACTATGTGGGTGCCATCGGTTATAACGATGAATGAGGCTTCCTCACCTGTAAGGAGCTCTTCTACTATCACCCGTTCGCCTGCCCTGCCAAAGGCCTTTTCTTTTAGCATCATCTCAACAGCCCTCAGGGCATCCTCCTTTGTGGGGCACACTATGGCACCCTTTCCTCCTGCAAGCCCGTCTGCCTTGACCACAACCCCTCCCTCTGTAGCCTCTATGTATGCCCGTGCATCTGCAAGGTCTGTGAACTCCGCATACCTGGCCGTGGGTATGGAGTGTCTCTTCATAAAGGCCTTGCTGAAGGCCTTGCTTGTCTCAAGAAGTGCTGACTCCCTGCGGGGGCCGAATATCTTAAGGCCTGCTTCCTCGAACCTGTCCACTATCCCCAGCGAGAGGGGCAGTTCAGGGCCAACCACTGTGAGCTCTATTGACTCCTTTATGGCAAACTCCACAAGGCGGTCCACATCGTCTGCCCCTATGGGCACATTCTCTGCTATAAGCTCCGTGCCACCGTTGCCAGGGGCTACAAAGAGCCTTTCTGTGTGGCTACTCTGGGCTATCTTCCATGAAAGGGCGTGTTCTCTGCCACCTCCGCCCACAACGAGTATCTTCATATGCGAGGTCTCCTCAGTGTTTGAAGTGTCTTATGCCTGTAAAGACCATTGCCATGCTGTGCTCATCTGCTGCCTTTATGACCTCCTCATCCCTTATGGAGCCTCCTGGCTGTATTATGGCTGTAACGCCGTATTCTGCAACCAGGTCTATATTGTCCCTGAAGGGGAAGAACGCATCAGAGGCGAGCACCGCTCCTTTGGGGTCATGGCCGAATTCCTCTGCCTTCATAAGGGCTATGCGCGCAGAGTCAACCCTTGAGGTCTGCCCCGCTCCTATGCCTATTGCAACCTCATCCTTTGCAATCACTATGGCATTGCTCTTTACATGCTTGCACACACACCATGCAAAAAGAAGGTCCCTCAGTTCTGCCTCCGTTGGGCCCCTTCTTGTGACCACCTTGAGGTCTCCTGCACTCTCTGTGTCACGGCTCTGAAGAAGTAGCCCTCCTGAAACACTCCTCACATCAAAGCCTCCCTCGGGCTCTCCCTTCTCCACCTCAAGAAGCCTCAGATTCTTCTTGTTCTTCAGTATCCTGAGTGCGTTCTCCGTGTAGCCATAGGATACGATGACCTCAAGGAACATCTCGTTGAGCTTTTCTGCAAGCTCCTCGTCCACTGTGCCGTTTATGGCAACTATACCACCGAAGGCACTCCTCGGGTCACACGAGAGTGCAAGCTCATATGCCCTGAGGTGGCCCTCCTTGCTTACAGCCACACCACAGGGGTTGTTGTGCTTTATTATGGCACAGGCAGGCTCTGAAAGCTCCTTTATGAGCGAAAGGGCAGAGTCTGCGTCAAGTATGTTATTGTATGAAAGCTCCTTTCCGTGATGCTTTTTTGCAGACGCCACAGTTGCTGTTGATGCATCTTTTTCTCTGTAGAAGACCGCCTTCTGATGTGGATTTTCACCGTATCTCAGGGTCTGCACCTTTTCAAACTGCATGTTAAGTGTGGCCGGGAACTCCTCGGGCTCTTCCCTGTCGGTGGAGAACCTTGACAGGTAGTTGGCTATGGCTCCCTCGTAGCGTGCGGTAAGTGCAAAGACCTTTCGGGCAAGCCTGAAACGCGTGGACAGGCTCAGCCCTCCCTGGTTTTTCTTCATCTCCTCTATTATGTCCCCGTAGTCTGAAGGGTCTGTAACACAGGCGACAAACCTGTAGTTCTTTGCCGCAGCCCTTATCATGGTGGGCCCCCCTATGTCTATGTTCTCTATGGCATCATCAAGACTGGCACCCCTTGCAACCACATCCTCAAAGGCATAGAGATTCACCACAACCATGTCTATGGTGGGTATCTGGTAGTCCTCCATCTCCTTTATGTGTTTTTCGTTATCCCTTATGCCGAGTATACCGCCGTGTATCTTTGGATGAAGCGTTTTAAGCCTTCCATCAAGCATCTCTGGAAACCCGGTGTAAGAGGATATGGGGATTATGGGTATGCCCTCTTTTTTAAGAAGCTCGCCCGTGCCCCCTGTGGATATGAGCTCAACCCCCATGGTGTGAAGCTCCCTTGCAAACTCCGTGATACCCCTTTTGTCGGTTACACTTACGATTGCACGCTGAATCTTCCTTACCATCTCTTACTGACCCCTTTCTTTTTCAGAAGTTTATCTCGCCTGGAAACTCCCTTTCAAATGCCCTCGTGCCTGAAAGTGGCACATACTTTATCCTGTCTGCAAGAGCCTCTATCCTTTCTATGGCGTCCTCTTCCATAAGGCTATGTTCCACACCCCTTAAGGCACCTTCCTCAAAAAACTCTATCCTTTCGCGAAAGCCACTGTCCACAATCCCTGTTGTGGTGAGAACCCCTGCTGATAGCCTTACCCCGAAGGAGCCTGTAACATATACCCTTTCCACCTGCCTTTTCTCCACACCTGCCCTTTCAAGGAGCACCTCTGTGCCAGCCCTTATGGATGCCTTTGCAAGCTGAAAGGCCCGCACATCGTCCTGCGTTATGAAAAGCTCATACCCTGCACCCCTGAAAACACAGAAGGCATTCTTTCCCCCTATCCTTTTGACCCTTACCGCAAGGTTGGTGGGTATCTCCTCTGGGTCCTTTATTCTGCCAGTGCGGTCTATTATACCATGCTCTATAAGCCCGGCGATGGCCTCTGCAAGGGCAGAGCCAGTGATACCCCTGGGAGCCACATCCCCTATGGTGTGAAGCCTTACAGAGTCTTCTGTAACCTCAACCCCATCTATTGCCCCTCTGAGGGGTTGCATGCCACAGCTTATCTGCCCGCCCTCGAAGACACTTCCCGCAGGTGCACTTGTTGCGTAAATACCCCTGTGGAAAGAGAGTATTATCTCACTGTTGGTTCCAATGTCAACAAGGATGTGGGCCTCTTTTTCCCGGATGGCAAAAAGGGATGCAACCGCATCTCCGCCCACAAACCCGCTTACAAGGGGAAATGTATATACCACAACATGGGCTGGAAGGTCAAACCCGAGCTCTCCTGCGGTAAGCCTTTTTGCCTTCCTGAAGGCAGGCCTGTAGGGAACCCTTGCAATAGAAAGGGGCGAGATGCCGAGAAATATGTGCTCCATGACAGGATTGCCCGCACAGTGGATTGCAGAAATACACCCCCTGTTGATGCCTGCCCTCTTAAAAGCCCTGTCCATTGCAGACTGACATGCACTGACTGTAACCTCCTGCATGGTCTTAAGAAGCGAGGGCTCACCTTCAATGGCAGAAAGCCTTGAGATAACATCACTGCCCCATCTTCTCTGCGGGTTTTCTGTAAACTCCCTTACCACAACCTTCTTTGACCGGGTGCACACAAGGCTCAGGGCTATCGTTGTGGTGCCAAGGTCAACTGCAACAGAATATCGGGGGGTTTTCTCATCCATGGGTCACGGTCAGAAACTTATGGGTGGGGCGGTTGAGAAGATATATTTGAGGTCTTCATCGTCAAACTCAAATCCAAGCCCCATATAGGCGGACGCAAGGCCCTCTTCGTTCACGAAGTCATCCATACCTGCAACAAGGAACAGATACTTGTTGAACCTGTACATTGCCCCTGCCTTAAGGTGTATGCCCTCGTCTCTGTCAAGGTCAAATGCCTCGAGTGTGAGTCTCAACCTGTCCTTCATAAGGTGGTAATCCACACCCACACCACCTGTGGACTCTATGATGCCACCCCTTAAGGTAATGGGGCCAAGCCTTTTGGCTATCTGCACGGAGAATTTTATGTCATCTGTGGTTGTGGTCTCCTCCACCGTGGTGGTTGTACCGCTCTGGATGGTCTCTCTTGTTTCTTCACTCACATAGCCTCTCGGGTCATCCACCACTTCCACAAGGTAGTATTTGTCCCTTCTGGGCTGTATCCTGAGTGAGAAGTAGCTCTTTGTCTCACTTGCATCGAAGAGGAACTCGCCCCTGTATCCAGGATATATGCGAAAGCTCTCCACCTTTGTGAGATACCTGTTTATACCCTTAACGGTTTTGTCTATGCCCTCATAGAGGCTCGGGTCATTTACAAGCTTTCCAAGGGTGCCCTCGCCCTTTTCAATCTTCTTCGATACCTTTCCTATGGATGAGACGGTCTGTTTTACCTCAGGGGCAAGCTCAGTGAGGCTCTTCATGGCCATATCGAGCCTTGCGGACGCACTCTTTATATTCTCTATGACGCTTTTTATGTCAGAACGGTTCTCTTTGAGTATGCTGTTAAGGCTGTCAGAGGCCTCCTTCATCGAAAGGGAAAACTCCTTAAGGCTTGCAAGTGTCACACCCACTCTGTCCTCGTTCTCGCTTATTATGGCATCGAGCCTTCTGGTAATTGACTCTATGTTTAGCACTATGTTTCGCAGTGTCTGCTCGCCCTCTTTTCCGCCGAAGACCTTTTTAAGTGTTTCTGTAACCTCCTTTACATCCTCTGCGACCTCTCCCAGCATGGTAACAAGGGTGTCCACATCAGTGTATGTGAGAACCCGTGTTATCTCCTCACCATCCTTCAGTGGAGGTGCTGTTGGAGAGCCTGGAAGAAGCTCTATGTATCTTTCACCGAGGAGTCCCTTGGTCTTGAGCACTGCTGTGAAGTCCTTTCCTATCTTTACATCGGGTCTTATGAGCAGTTTGAGCTTTGCCCTGTGGTCTTCAAGGGTTATCTCCTTGACCCTGCCCACCTCCACACCTGCTATCTTTACAGAGGCGTTTTTGTCAAGCCCGCCTGCATCGGTCATCCTTACAATGAGTACATAGCCCTCCTCCCTTCCAAACTTCACCCCACCAACCCTCAGCGACATGTAGACCAGAAGCATGAGGGCTATAAAAACAAATATACCTACCTTTGCCTCACTGCTGAGCTTAAGCATGGCCACCGCCTTTTAGGGATACCTGATGTCCATCTTTCAGAACACCTTTATTGGCCCGTGTGCTCTGCCTTCAAGAAACTGTCTCAATATGGGGTTGGGGTTATGCTTCATTTCCTCAACCGTACCCTTCTCTATAATCTTTCCCTTGTGAAGCATGGCTATGGTGTCTGCTATCTTGTATGTGAGCTTTATGTCATGGGTTATGACCACATAGGTTGTCTTAAGTGCCCTCTGCGTTTCCAGTATGAGGTCTGCAATGGAGTCACTCATTATGGGGTCAAGCCCTGTGGTGGGCTCATCGAAGAGCACTATCTCTGGGTCCATAACTATTGCCCTTGCAAGCCCAACCCTTTTTTTCATTCCACCGCTCAGTTCTGCGGGCATCATATCCTCCACACCAACAAGGCCCACCCTTCGTAGCTTATCCGCAACTATCTTTTTAATCTTCTCCTCAGGAAGGTCTGTGTGTTCCTTCAGTGGAAAGCCCACATTCTCGCCCACGGTCATGGAATCAAATAGTGCGGCACTCTGAAAGAGCATGCCAAAGCGCTTGCGCACCTCGTTGAACTCCTCTTCGGTCATCCTCGTTATGTCCCTTCCCTCAAAGAGTATCCTGCCAGAATCGGGCCTTAAAAGTCCTATTATGTGTTTTAAGAGTACACTCTTTCCCTCACCACTTCTGCCTATTATAACGGTAATCTTGCCCCTCTCTATGGTGAGATTCACACCATCAAGGACAACCTTTCCGTTAAAGCTCTTTTTTAACTCTATAATCTCTATCATAATCTAAAACATAATGGAAGTTAGTATGTAATCGAACACCAGTATGAGCACACAGCCCATGACCACAGAGTTTGTGGCGCTCTTGCCAACCCCTTCTGCTCCGCCTGTGGTGTTGTAACCATGATAACACGCAATAAGGGATATTATAAGCCCAAAAACCGCAGACTTTACAAGGCCAAAGAATATATCATCTGCGTTCACATAGTCCACTGTTCTTCCTATGTACACACCAGGGTTTATATCAAGCAGTACCACTCCCACGAAGTATCCACCAACCACACCCACGAAATCTGCAACGATTGTAAGAAAGGGTAGCATGCACACACCTGCCACAATCCTGGGCACCACAAGATACTTTACAGGATTTATGGCCATCGTGTAGAGTGCATCTATCTGTTCTGTAACCCTCATTGTTCCGAGTTCTGTGGCCATTGCAGAGCCTGCCCTGCCTGTAACCATAAGCCCTGTAAGCACTGGGCCAAGCTCTCTTGCCATGCTGAGGGCAACCGTGGGGCCCACGAGGCTTTCCGCACCGAACCTCTTAAGTGCGTTGTAGCTCTGCATGGCAAGCACCATCCCTGTAAAGGCCCCTGTGAGTATCACCACAAAGAGGCTTTTAACCCCTATGAACTCCATCTGTTTGAATATGTTCCTGAACTTAAACGGAGGGATGAACAGATAATAAACAGACTGGGCAAGCATTATGGCCATACTACCCATGGTCTTTATGGCCTCCTGTGTAAAAATGCCCAGTCTTTCAAAAAACTCTCTCATACAGGTAGCCTTGGCACCCTGTGGGATATGTTGCAGAGAATCTCATAGGGTATGGTGCCTGCCTTCTGGGCTATCTCTTCTGCGGTGATACTCTCGCCTTCCTGTGAGCCAATGAGTATCACCTCTGTGCCTGGCTCAACACCCTCCACCGCGGTTACATCCACCATGGTAAGGTCCATACACACCTTGCCTACTATAGGTGCCCTCCTGCCATTTATGAGCACCTCTGCCTTGCCTGAAAGCCCGTAGGGAAGCCCGTCACCATAGCCTATGGGGATGGTGGCTATAAGACTCTCTCTGGAGGTTACAAAGCTTCGTCCATAGCTTACAGGAAAACCAGGCGGGACACGCTTTACCTGAAGAACCTGGCTCTTCAGCTCCATCACAGGCCTGAGTGAAATCTTCTCTCTGAACTTCATTGAGGGATAGACCCCGTAGAGCATTATACCGGGGCGAACAAGATTAAAATGGGACTCCACAAAGTCCACTATGGCAGCACTGTTTGCCATATGTATGTAGGAGGGAGTATAACCCATCCCCTGTATGATACCCACTGCCCTGAGGAATGTGGCAAGCTGTTTTTTCGAATAGCTTCTTTCAGGGTCATCCACCTCTGAAAACTGCGAAAGCACGCCATCCACAACGAGGTGTGTGAGATCTTTAAACTCTCTGAAAAACGAGACCACCTGGTCCACAAACAGCCCCAGCCTGCCCATACCTGAATCTATCTTTATGTGTACCTTTTTCTTTATTCCCCGCCTTCCAGCCCTCATGTTGAGAAGAAGCGCGGTATCCATGTCGAATATCACAGGGGTGAGGTTGAACTCTATGAGGTCATCTATATCTGGTGGATATATTCCACCGAGTATCACTATCTCTGCCCCTATGCCTGCCTGCCTGAGTTTTACCCCCTCATCCACCGTTGCAACACCAAAAAATCTACAGCCTGCCTTCTCAAGGGTCTCGGCGACTATGGTGTCACCATGCCCGTAGGCATTTGCCTTCACCACAGCCATAATACTGGTGGAGGGCGAAAGTTTCTCCTTTATGCGTGCGTAGTTGTATCTGATTGCCTCCCTGTTTATGAGTGCTACGGTGGGTCTTCCCTTCAACTTACAGAAACTCTCCTTCTGAGTATTATCAATTTAAATAGCATTATTGGGGCTTGCCTGTAAAGGGAAAATTGGTATAACTCAGGGCGGGACTATCCTGCACTTGAGGTCTCTGGCAGTGCCTTGCGATCAAGGGCCTTTCTGAGTTTCCTTATGGCGGTATTCTCTATCTGTCTTATCCTCTCCTTTGTAAGACCCAGCTCATCACCTATGGCCTGAAGACTTGCGGGTCTTTCCGCCATGATTCTCTTCTCTATTATGTAGCGCTCCCTTTCGGTAAGAAGTGCCAGTGCACCCCTCACATTCCTTGCAAGCATAAGCTGTTTCTCTCTCTCGATTGCGACCTCTTCCTGGGATGGAGAGGGGTCTCTGAGCAGTTCAAGATGGCTTTTTTCCTCATCCTCATCACTTATGGGAGCATCGAGCGAGAGGTCCTCCCGCAGGGATTCCTCTGTGCCAAAGGGCTGTGCATCCAGCTCCTCAGGGTTTGAGGCGGTGTTTCTGTAAAAGAGCTTTCTTTTAAGTGCCTTCGTGCCCCTTTTGACCAGTCCCTTGGTCTTTATAATGTATTCCTGTATAAATGCCCTTATCCACCACGCAGCATAGGTGATGAGCCTGTAGCCCCTGTAGGGGTTGAACTTCTTTACCGCTGTCATAAGCCCTATGTTGCCTTCCTGAATGAGGTCCTTAAGACTGCATCCGTAACCGCGGTACTCAAGGGCTATCTTTACAACAAATCTTAAATTGCTGGTTACAAGCCTGTGGGCAGCGCTTATATCGCGCTTTTCATACCACCTTTTTGCAAGCTCAAACTCCTCTTCTCTGGAAAGCACGGGAAATCTGTTGATTTCTGCAAGGTAACGATCAAGGGAATCACTTACAACCGGTAGAGCGGTCATCCTTCATCACCCCCCTCCTGGGCCTAAGTTTAAACCCCTCCATTAAATATAATATAGGCATGGTGGTGGAATTGTCAAGAGATGTCAGGAAAAATCAAAAAGGGATGTGGAGGGTCTCCACACCCCTTTTTATACTCTCACAGCCTTTCAGGCAGGTTTATTACATAAACTTGTCTGCGAACATGAACAGAAGCATCAGGGCTATAACGAGTGTGTATATTGCCAGTGCCTCCATGATGGCGAGTCCAAGGAGCATGGTGGTCATCAGTTTGCCTGCCATGCCGGGGTTTCTTGCCATACCATCGCAGGCACCCCTTACTGCATTACCCTGTCCGACACCCACTCCCACTGCTGCCAGTCCCACTCCAAGACCTGATGCCAGGAATATGGCGGCAAGTATGAGGCTGTTGTTGCCTGCGGAGCGGGATGCCTCTTCCGCTGCCCACGCAAGCGAGCCCGAGCCAGACAGTATGACTGCAAGCCCGATAAGTGCCAGATATAACCTTTTCATCAACTTCACCTCCTGTTTATTGAAAACTTTTTAATGTGCCTCCTCAAGTGCACCGCCTATGTATGCCATCGCAAGGAGGGCAAATATAAACGCCTGTATTACCACCACTATAACACCCAGTGCGGTTACCATCATCATGAGCGGATACGCATAGGGCATGAGAAGAAGAAGAACCGCTATAACGAGCTCATGACCCAGCATGTTACCGAAAAGACGCATGGAAAGGGATATTGGCCTTGCCAGGTGTCCGAAAATCTCTATGGGTATCATAAGGGGAGCAAGATACCACACAGGCCCCACAAAGTGCTTGAGATAGCCCAGCCCGTGCTCCCTGAAGCCAATTATGTGTGTTGCAACAAACACTATGAGGGCCAGCCCCAGGGTTATGTTCAGGTTCGCGGTGGGTGGCATAAGCCCTGGTATGAGGGAGAGTGCATTGGCAATGAGTATGAACACAAAGAATGTGAGTATAAAGGGCACGAACCTTCTTCCGTGGTGCCCCATGACCTCTTCCGCAAGGTTGATAAATGTTTCCATAATAAGCTCCACCACACTCTGCAGTTTGCCAGGAACAAGCTGTAGTCTTCCCTTCAACAGAAGGGAGAATATTATCAACCCTGCGGTAACATACAGCATTAATGCCACATGCACCTCAAGGCCGAATGTGGGCAGTATTATGTGGTGGTCCATACTATCACCAGGCCTCCCTTGTTACAAGAAGTGAGCCAACTATGGTTGCCAGAAAGGGCACAGAAAACCCCCCTATGACCCCGAGCGGGCTTAGCCCCAGCTTCCAGACCACAACCACAAGAAGCCCTGCAACCACTGCAAACCTCACATAAAAGCGGGACATTATAAAATACTCTGTCCTCTCTGGCTCCATAAGTACAGAGCGTGTTACTGTCTGAAAGCTCAGCCACTGGTTCAAAAGCCCCACTGTAAAACCAGCCACAAAGGCTAAAACAGCCTGCGGGTAAAACAGATAAGATATTACCATACCCGTAACGAAAAATACAGCATTGAGAATAAATACCCTGAACCTTACCGAGCTTATAAATGGCAGTGCACCTCTGGGCCCCTGTTCTTTAGAATCCATACTTTTTGACTGTAAGGTATACATTCCTGAAGCCTGCTATGATTCCCAGTATGAGACATATTATGGTAAGCCAGGGCTTTGTGCCCAGAAGCCCGTCAAGCCAGAGCCCTGCCACCAGCCCTATCATGGTGGATGCAACAAGCGAGATGCCCACCGAGGCAATCATGGCAAGGCCCTTGAGTCTGCCTTTCTTTCTCTCATACATAAAAACATGCTTCGACCCGCCACCGCATTAAAAAAACAGAAGGTCGAAGCCAAGATGGAGATGAGATGTATAACATAAAACTTATGTGGTGTCAATTAATAAAATCGCTCCAGAGGTATCACCCTGTAAACACGGGGTCAACATCCACAACAAGGCTGACCCCTGTGGGGCTTTCCCTCTGGAACCCATCCCTTACCATGGAGATGAACCTGTTAAGGGAGCCTGCATCCTGTGCCTTAATAAGTGTCTGTCTTCTTATCCTTCCACGAAGCTTTGCGGGGATTGGCTCTGCAGGCCCGAGCACATCCACACCCTCTGTGTGTGTCTTTACCGTATGGCAGAGTCTTCCAAGGAGTGTGGTTGCCCTCATGACCTTCTCCTCTGATGTGCCCTCCACCCTGAGGATTGCAAGCCT
This sequence comes from bacterium, assembly GCA_027017505.1. GTDB lineage: Bacteria > Desulfobacterota > GWC2-55-46 > GWC2-55-46 > DRQE01 > DRQE01. Next base: position 4,820 of record JALUQR010000206.1, on the reverse strand, counting down.
ACAGTAGGGTGGATAACAGGCATCCTTTCTTGCAAGAAGCTCCTCTTTGAGAAAGCCTTCGTAATCGTGGTTTTTTAAATATCTAAAGCAGGGATGGTCTGGCATAAATGTCTGCACCACAACCTGTGCGGGTCTTCCGTCTCTTCCTGCCCTGCCCGCTGTCTGAAGAAGAAGCTGGAAGGTTCTCTCAGCGCTTCTAAAGTCTGCTATGTTCAGTGATACATCTGCTGAGACCACGCCCACAAGGGTTATATCAGGAAAGTTGTGTCCCTTGGAGAGCATCTGGGTTCCGAGAAGTATCCTTGCCTTTCCTGACTCAACCCTTCCCATAAGCTCACTCAGGGTCTTCCTGCCCCTTACGGTATCGCGATCTATCCTTACAGGCTCCACATCTGGAAAGAGTTTTTTCACCTCCTCCTCAAGCCTTTCTGTGCCCGCACCTGGAAGCCCCATATTGTATCCACCACATCCGGGACAAAACCCTGGCACCTCTTTTGAAAACTCACAGTAGTGGCACCTGAGCAGTCTTTCTTTCCTATGAAGTGTGAGGGATACCGAACAGTTCGGGCACCTGGGCACATGGCCACAGTGTCTGCAGAGAAGAAAGTTTGAAAACCCCCGCCTGTTAAGAAAGAGCATTACCTGTTCTCCCCTGGAAAGGCAATCCTTCATGAGCTCTTCGAGCCTTCTTGAAAGAAGCCTTCCCTTTTCCCTGCTCATGTCCACAAGCTCTATGTGTGGAAGGCTGGCACCCGTTATCCTTTTTTCAAGTCTCAACAGTTTGATTCTGCCTTTTCTGGCATTATAAAAGGTCTCTGCAGATGGTGTTGCAGAACCAAGCAGAACCACCGCACCCAGGGTCTTTGCCAGCATGAGGGCACAGTCCCTTGCGTTGTAACGGGGGCTTTCCTCCTGCTTGTAGGATGGGTCGTGTTCTTCGTCCACCACTATTATACCCAGCCTCTTTATGGGCACAAACAGTGCAGAACGGGTGCCAACCACAACATCCACCTCTTCCCTTACAATCCTCTGCCATGTATCGAAGCGTTCTGCCTCTGTAAGGGCGCTGTGCATTATGGCAACCCTTCCGGGAAACCTGTAAATAAGATGGCGGGCTGGCCAGAGGGTGAGGGCAATCTCTGGCACAAGAAACAGTGCCCTTCTGCCCCTCCTTACAGCCTCCTCTATGGCCTTAAGATACACAAGGGTCTTTCCACTGCCCGTAACACCCCACAGAAGGTAGGATGAAAACCCCCTGTCAAACCCCTTTTTGACCTCCTCTATGGCTCTTTGCTGTTGCGGTGTGGGTGTAACATCGTAGCTGTGGGGGGCTGTGTCCTCAAGCGGATCCTTAGGTGTTGCAACCTCAATGAGCTCTGCCACACCCCTTTGTGCAAGCACCCTCAGGGCCTCTGTCGCACCCCTGCCACAGGCATCCCTGAGCTCTCCAAGCCCTGCACAGCCACCCCTTCTTTCAAGATACTCAACAACCCTTCTCTGCAAAACAGCCCTCTGACTGGGCTCACAGGACTGCTTGAGCCTTGCAAAAACTTCCTTTCTCACCCCTGGTCTTTTAAGCCTTACCTCTTCTTTAAGAAGTCCCCTTTCTTTAAGCCTTTCTATGAGACTTCGTGGTGCCCTTCTCTTCCCAAGCCTTTTAAGTAGAGAGGAAAGGGTTCTGCCCCGTGTGCCCACCTCCTCAAGCACCTCCCTTATGGCCTCATCACTGCCCTCTTTAAGGTAGCTTTTTCCCTCTTCTGTAAGCACTATGTGTCTGAAGCTCTTGGGTTCCGCAGATGGGGGTGAGATAAGCGAGATTACCTCTCCCAGGGGTGCAAAGTAGTAGGAGGAGAGCCATCTGTAAAAGGAAAGCCTTTTCTGGTCAAAAAGCGGGGTGTCATCGAGCACATCTATGATATCCTTTATTCCCTCAAGTTTTGCATCTTTTTTTATGGCTGTAATGTAACCTGTAAGCTTACGGCTTCTTACGGGCACAAGCACCCTTTTACCCACAGCGACCACATCCTCAAGCTCCTGTGGCACCCTGTAGGTTAGCCCCTCTGCAAGGGGCAGTCCCACACACACATCCACAAAGAGTTCAGCCACCCTTTAAGGACCCTCTTTTTAAGGAATGTTCAAGGGGGTCAGCTATTCGACCCATTCGCTCTGGATATCGCTGTAGTCTATATGGGTCTGGTCTACGAACCTTACGCATTCGTTAAGGAAGGTAAGCTTTATGTCATCGGTAGGCCCGTTTCGCTGTTTTGCCACAATAATTTCTGCTGTCTTTCTTCTTCCGCAGGAGCACACTTCCTTTGGGCAGTCGCAGGGTTTGTACACACTCTCCCTGTAGACGAACATAACCACATCCGCATCCTGCTCTATGGCGCCTGATTCCCTGAGGTCTGCAAGCTGGGGGCGGTTTCTCTCGCGCTGTTCCGTTCTTCTTGACAGCTGTGAGAGTGCCACAACAGGTATGTTCAGCTCCTTTGCAAGGGCCTTAAGAGACCTGGATATCTCTGAAATCTCCTGCTCACGGTTGTCAACCCTGCCTGTGCCCCTCATGAGCTGTAGATAGTCCACTATGATGAGTGCAATATTGAGCTCTGACTTCCACCTTCTTGCCTTTGCCCTCACCTCGAGCACAGTCTGTGCAGGTGTATCGTCTATATATATGGGTGCCTCGTAGAGTGTGCCTATGGCTGTTGTGAGTCTTGACCAGTCCTCACTTGAAAGCCTGCCGTTACGGAGCCTGTGCAGGTCCACCCTTGCACGCGAGGCAAGGAGCCTCTGGGTCAGCTGTTCCTTGCTCATCTCAAGGGAGAATATGGCCACAGCCCTGCGCCCGTCTATGGCACAGTTTTCGGCAATGTTGAGTGCAAAGGCTGTCTTTCCCATGGAGGGTCTTCCCGCTATTATTATGAGGTCTGAGGGCTGAAGCCCGCCTGTAAGGGAGTCCAGGTCCCTGAACCCGGTGGGAACCCCTGTTATGTGGGGCTTCTTTTCGTAAAGGTGTTCTATGGTCTCAAAGGTGTCTTTTATGATGTCAGAGAGTGCGTAGCAGGACTTTCTGGTCTTATCCTGGGATACCTGAAAGATAATACGCTCTGCCTCGTCCACAAACTCCTCCACAGAGGAGCTGTCCGCCTCGTAGCTTTTCTTTATAATCTCGTTTGCCGCGTTTATGAGTTTTCTCAGAAGTGCCTTCTCCCTTATTATCCTTGCATAGTATGTTATATTTGCGGTGGTGGGCACTATGGCAACGAGCTCACCCAGGTAGGACACACCGCCAACAGGGTCAAGCACGCTGGAGTCCTTGAAGTAGTCGGTAAGGGTGATTACATCTATGGGTGTGTTGCTGTCAAACAGGGATACCATTGCACGGAAAATCAGCCTGTGGACCTCGTTGTAGAAGTCCTCCCCGTCGGGCGAGAGAATCTCAAGAGCCTTTGTTATGGCATCCTTATCCAGAAGTATACCACCCAGGAGTGCCTGCTCTGCCTCCATGCTGTGGGGCGGAACGGGCAGTATGTTATCAGTGCGCACTGCCATGGAAAGGCTTCCATGAGGTTTGAAGGGTTGGTCAGAAAAACCTACTCTTCCTTTGCCACCTGAACCCTTATGGTGGCAACTATATCCTTGGCGAGTTTCACGCCAACGGTGAACTCTCCAAGGGTCTTTATGGGTTCTGCAAGCTGGATGCTTCTTTTGTCTATGTTGAAGCCCTTCTCCCTGAGGGCCTCTGCAATGTCCATGGATGTAACAGAGCCGAAGAGTTTTTCATCCTCTCCCGCCCTTCTGGTAAAGGCAAGGCTTACGCCATCGAGCTTTTCCCTGAGTCTTTCCTGCTCTTCTCTGAGTCTTTCCTGCTTCTTCCTCCAGCTCTCCTTTTCGGTCTCAAACTGTCTCAGGTTTGCCTCTGTTGCCTCCACCGCAAGGCCCTTGGGAATAAGATAATTCCTTGCATACCCTGGCCTCACGGTTACAACATCGCCAAGGTTTCCAAGCCCTTCCACATCGGTTTTAAGTATTATCCTCATCCGCCTGTGCCCCCTTCAGTTAATCCATGTTTTCCATGGAGAAGGTTGTGAAAGGAAGTATGGCCAGTATCCTTGCCCTCTTTATGGCTGTGCTCAGCTCGCGCTGGTGCTTTGCACAGGTGCCGGTGGTTCTGCGTGGTATTATTTTACCACGGTCTGTAAGAAAGGGCCTCAAGGCCTTTGCGTCCTTGTAGTCTATCTTTATGCCCTCAGCACAGAAACGGCATACCTTCCTTCTCGGCTGATACACCCTTCTTGTCTGCTGTGTTACGCTTTCCCTTCCGTTGGACATGGTTATTCCTCCCCTGAGTCTTTTTCTTTCTTCAGGTCAACCCGCCTTTTGAGCTTCACCGTCTGGTAACGCATCACATCCTCGTGGTATCTGAGAAGGTGCTGTAACTCTGGGTTCACCTGTGGTGGAGCGGTGTATGTGAAGAGCACATAATAGCCCTCTTTTCTTTTCTGAATTGGATAGGCAAGTTTTTTTCTGCCCCAGCTCTCCACCTCCACATCCCTGCCACCGTTTTTCTCTATCACCGCCTGAATCCTGTTTATAACATTCTTTATGCCCTCCTCACCTATCTCGGGCTTGAGAATGCAGACCGTCTCGTAGTGTCTTTCCATTGTGTGCTTTACACCTCCTTGTGGCTCCCTGTAAGGTCAGGTTCGCCCCCTTAAGGGGGCAAGGAGTCCATTTTAAAGGATTATTATATACTATAGAGGAGGAATAAAATCAAGTAAAGAATTATTGTTGACTGTAAAAAAACTTATCTGATAAAC
>JALUQR010000205.1 GCA_027017505.1 bacterium | reverse complement strand
CGCATCCAGAGCCAGTCCACCTCCAACCCCACATCCATAAGCCAGTGGGCATCGGTAACAGCACTTAAGGGCCCACAGCGGTGTGTGGAAGAGATGGTAAGGGAGTTCAAAAAGAGAAGAGACATCATGGTGGATGGGCTAAACTCCATAGATGGCATAAGCTGTATGAGGCCACAGGGCTCGTTCTATGTGTTTGCAGATGTATCCAGGCTTTTCGGCAGAACCCACCAGGGTAACACCATAGATGGTTCCGTGGAGTTTGCCAGGTTTCTTCTTGAAACAGTGGAGGTCTGTGTGGTGCCAGGTGCAGGCTTTGGAGACGACCGCCACATAAGGCTTTCCTTTGCCTGCTCGGAAGAAGAAATAAAAGAGGGTATCGAAAGAATAAGAAAGGCTGTGGGGCTTTTAAAGTAGGCTTCCTATTCTTCCTCGAATATCTCTGCCTCAAAGATGTATATATCCGCACCCTCACGCCAGGAGCCAGGCGGAAGCCCTGCCTTAAGACATGTCTGGTCGAGAAACTGGTATCTATCGAATCCGTATTCTATGGCAACCTGTGGAAGGAGTACCCCGCGGTTTGCCCCCTTTACGATGTACAGGCCGTGTCTTCCAACCTCTATTTCTTCCACATTCTCTATCTTTTTAAGCGGTGAGAGAACGGAAATCTCTATTTTGATTTGTCCGAGTTCTTCCTCTCTTACAGGGCTGAAGCGGGGGTCATCCCTTGCAGAGGCAATTGCCATATCCCTTATGGTCTCGTAGAGGGGTTTGTCTGACTGAAACACCCCTATACAGCCCCTGAGTCTGCCATCGCGTGTGTGTATGGTAACGAAGGCCCCACGCCTTTCTTCAAGGGCAGGACTGTTACACCCCGTAAGTGCAGGAAGGGGCCTTCCCGTTGCAACCGCACCTATTGCATCCCTTGCTATTTTGAGAAGTGTTTTTCTTTCTTTTTCAGATAACCCCATGTTTTAGTCTACAGAATACAATGGACTTGCCTTTCAAACATCTTATCATATATAATCAGATTTTGCATCGAAATTTAAGGAGGTTAGATATTAAGGTGTCAAGAATAGAGGAGCTTAAAAGGGAGGTCAGAAGGCTTCTCAGAGAGCGCAATGCCATACTTCTTGCCCACAACTATCAGCGTGACGAAATCCAGGAGATAGCAGACCTTAGGGGAGATTCCCTTGGCTTAAGCCAGGAGGCATCCCGCACCGATGCGGACATTATAGTGTTCTGCGGGGTACACTTTATGGCAGAGAGCGCTGCCATATTGTCGCCCAACAAGAAGGTAATTCTGCCCCGCATGGATGCGGGCTGTCCCATGGCAGATATGATAACGGCAGAACAGCTGCGGGCAGAACGGGAAAGACGCCCTGGCGTGCCAGTGGTTGCCTATGTGAATACATCGGCAGAGGTCAAGGCTATGAGCGATATATGCTGCACCTCTGCAAATGCCGTAAAGGTGGTGGAGAGTCTGCCGCAGGACAGGGCATACCTCGTGCCCGATAGAAACCTTGCCCATTATATACAGCGGTTTACATCAAAACAGCTCGAGTGGTGGGATGGCTACTGCCCAACACACGACCAGCTCAGCCCCGAAGAGGTGCTCAGGGTAAAGCAGGAACATCCCGATAGCCTGTTCGTGTGCCATCCTGAGTGCAGACCAGAGGTGATAGATATTGCAGACCATGTGTGCTCCACATCGGGCATGTATGAGTTTGCCCGCACCACAAAGGCAAAGACCATAATAGTGGGCACCGAGATGGGCATACTGTGGCGACTTAAGAAAGAAAACCCCCATAAGAGATTCATAATACCCTCAAAGACCCTTATATGCCCCAATATGAAGCTGACCACCCTTGAGGATGTTATAGAGTGCCTGAGGGAGATGAAAAATATCGTAACCGTGCCCGAGGATGTAAGAGAGCGCGCTATGGTAGCCCTCAGGCGCATGCTCGAGGTCCCAAGAGACTGACCCCCAGTTCAATGCTGGTGCAGCTCCTTGCCCTGCCTTTTGTAGATGAACTTTATAAGCTCCATCCACACAAGGGGCTGTACCGATGCCATCAGCACAAGTAGCCACTTCGATGGGCTCAGTGGTGCCACCTTAAATATGGGCTGAAGCTGTGGTATGTGGGTTATCAGAACCTGTGATGCCAGTATTAGCACCACGGCGATGTTCAGTGTGCGGTTGGTGAATGGACCTATTTCGAATATGGACTGCCACTCGCTGCGGCAGTTGAAGACATGGAACTTCTGCGAGAATACGAGGGTTGCAAAGGCTATGGTGCGTGCCTCTTCTATTGATGCACCAAGAAGGTAGAGGTCTATCC
>JALUQR010000204.1 GCA_027017505.1 bacterium | reverse complement strand
CATGCAGGCGGAAGGGGTAAGGCAGGTGGAGTAAAGCTTGCAAGGTCAAAAGAAGAGGCAGAGGAGTGTGCAAAGAACCTGCTGGGAAAGGTGCTCGTTACATACCAGACAGGCCCTGAGGGCAGGGAGGTAAAAAAAGTGCTCGTTGAGGAGGGGCTCGATATAGAGAGGGAATACTACATGGGTCTGCTCGTTGACAGGGCAAAAAACAGGGTCTGCCTTATGGCATCCTCGGAGGGTGGAATGGATATAGAGGAGGTGGCAAGAAAGAGCCCTGAGAAGATACTCTACGAGTATGTTGACCCAGCGGTGGGGCTCATGCCCTTTCAGGCAAGAAGGATGGCCTTCGGGCTCGGCCTCGGAAAGGAGCTTGTGGGAAAGGCTGTAAAGTTCATGCTCTCACTTTACGAGGCATTCGTGGGGCTTGATGCATCCCTTGTGGAGATAAATCCCTTCGTTACAACAAAAGACCGCAGTGTTATAGCCCTCGATGCAAAGCTCTCCTTCGATGATAACGCACTTTTCAGACACAGGGATGTGGAGGCCTTGAGAGACCTGGACGAGGAAGACCCCAAGGAGGTTGCAGCATCAAGGTTCAACCTGAACTATGTGAGTCTTGACGGCACCATAGGTTGTATGGTAAATGGTGCAGGGCTTGCCATGGCAACCATGGATATAATAAAGCTCTACGGAGGTAGCCCTGCAAACTTTCTCGATGTGGGCGGAGGTGCCAGTACAGAACAGATTACAGCAGCCTACAAGCTTCTCGCATCCGATGAGAATGTGAAGGCAATACTGATCAACATATTCGGCGGTATCATGCGCTGTGATGTGATAGCAGAGGGCATTGTCAAGGCGGTAAAGGATGTGGGAGAGACCGTGCCCATAGTGGTAAGGCTTCAGGGCACAAATGTGGAAGAGGGCAGAAGAATATTCGCAGAGTCGGGTATGAACATAATAACCGCAGAGACCATGGACGAGGCTGCACAAAAAGTGGTAAGTGTGGCAGGAGGTTAAAAGATGGCAATACTGGTAAACAGCCAGACAAGGGTTATATGCCAGGGTATAACAGGTGAGCACGGAAGTTTCCACACCCGCCAGATGGTAAAGTACGGTACAAAGATGGTTGGCGGGGTTACCCCTGGAAAGGGTGGCACAGAGCTCGATGGCATACCCGTTTTCAACACCGTTGAGGAGGCAAAACGCAAGACCGATTGTAACGCAACGGTCATATATGTGCCTGCCCCGTTTGCAGCAGATGCCATAATGGAGGCTGTGGACGCAGGCATTGAGCTTATAGTGTGCATAACAGAGGGCATACCTGTGCTGGATATGATAAGGGTAAAGCGTTACATGGAGGGCAAGCCATCAAGGCTTATAGGCCCGAATTGCCCTGGTGTTATAACCCCTGGGGAATGCAAAATAGGCATAATGCCAGGCCACATACACAAAAAGGGGTGTGTGGGTGTGGTCTCAAGAAGTGGCACCCTGACATACGAGGCGGTGGACCAGCTCACAAAACTCGGGCTCGGGCAGTCCACCTGCGTGGGTATAGGCGGAGACCCAGTACAGGGCACAGGCTTTGTGGATGTAATAGAGATGTTCGAGAAAGACCCCCAGACAGAGGCCATCGTCATGATAGGCGAGATCGGAGGCACCGCAGAGGAGGAGGCAGCAGAGTTCATAAAGAGGAATGTTAAAAAACCCGTTGTGGGCTACATAGCAGGCGTTACAGCACCAAAGGGCAAGAGGATGGGACACGCAGGTGCAATAATATCAGGCGGAAGTGGCACCGCAGAGGAAAAGTACTCTGCCCTTGAGTCCGCAGGTGTGAAAACCACACGCAACCCCGCAGAGATAGGTAAAACAGTGCTGGAACTGCTGAAAAATATGTGATAATCTATGATAACCCTATATAAGGAGGTATCATGACCGAGCCAGCAAAAAAACTACCAAGGATAGTCATACACGAAAAACTCTGTAAAGGTTGCAGTATATGTGTGGACTTCTGTCCAACCAATGTGCTCGAGATGCGCGGACCCGTGGTGGCGGTAAAGAACCTTGAGGCATGCACAAGATGTCAGCTCTGTGACCTGAGATGTCCTGACTTTGCCATTCAGGTATTTGACTAAAGGAGGCAGGGAAGACCATGGCAGAGAAGAAAAAACTCTTTTTACAGGGAAACGAGGCATGTGCAGAGGGTGCACTCTATGCAGGGTGCAGGTTCTATGCAGGCTATCCCATAACACCATCCACTGAGATAGCAGAGTATCTGTCGAGGGCTCTGCCAAAGGTGGGTGGTAAGTTCATCCAGATGGAAGACGAGATAGCGTCAATATCTGCCATTGCAGGGGCAAGTCTTGCAGGGCTTAAGAGCATGACCGCAACGAGCGGGCCAGGCTTTTCCCTCAAGCAGGAGGGAATAGGCTTTGCCTGCATGGCAGAAATACCGTGCGTGATAGTGGATGTCATGAGGGGCGGGCCCTCCACAGGTTATCCCACAGGCCCCAGTCAGTCAGATGTGATGCAGGCAAAGTGGGGAACCCACGGAGACCACCCCGTAATAGCAGTAACACCTGCCTATGTGCAGGAAATACTCCATGAAACAGTAAGGGCATTCAACCTTGCAGAGATGTACAGAACACCTGTGCTCATCCTGTACGACGAGATTGTGGGACACATGCGTGAGCCAGTGGTGCTCCCAGAAGAGGGAGAGCTCGAGGTGATAGACAGAGTTAAACCCACATGCCCGCCAGAGGAGTATCTGCCCTATGACTCAAGATACGAGATCGCACCCCTTGCAACATTCGGCGAGGGCTACAGATTCCATGTAACAGGGCTCAACCACAAGGACGATGGCTTCCCAACAAATGACCCAGAGATGATTCAGGAGGGTATAAAACGCATAATAAGAAAGATAGACAACAACAGGGAGAAAATCTGGAAGAACGAGGAATACTACCTTGACGACGCAGAGGTGGTGGTTTTTGCCTATGGCTCCACAGCAAGGAGTGCAAAGTATGCGGTAAGGGAGCTGAGAAAGAAGGGCATCAAGGCAGGGCTTCTGAGGGCACTCACACTGTGGCCATTTCCTGACAGACCACTTAAAGACGCATGCCAGAGGGCAAAGGCGGTTGTGGTGCCAGAGATGAACCTGGGACAAATAATCTACGAGGTGGAAAGACATGTGAGCTGTCCTGTGGAGGGTATACACAGGGTTGATGGCGAGCCCATAAACCCTCTGCAGATAATGGAGGTTATAGAAAAATACACCTGAACCCATAAAAACCGGAGGTAAAGCATATGGCAACAGCACCTGCTGTAAAAAAACCCAAGATAAGCGTGCCATTCGATTACTCAAAGTACTTAAGAAAGGGCAAACTACCGCACATATGGTGCCCTGGATGCGGGCATGGAATAGTGCTCAAGAGTCTGCTGAGGGCGATAGACAAGAGTGGACTCAGAAAGGACGACATCTGCATGGTCTCTGGCATAGGGTGCTCGAGCAGGACCCCTGGATATGTGGACTTCAACACCCTTCACACCCTGCACGGCAGGGCACTGGCCTATGCAACAGGTGTGAAGCTGGCAAAACCAGAACTCAAGGTGATAGTAATCACAGGCGATGGCGATGCCCTCGCCATAGGTGGTAACCACTTCATACACACCTGCCGTAGAAACATAGACATGACCATACTCGTCTACAGCAATGCCATATACGGCATGACAGGCGGGCAGTTCTCTCCCACAACACCTTCTGGCTCGTACTCAACCACCAGCAGATACGGCAACATAGAGCCTGCCTTTGACTGCTGTGAGCTTGCAAAGGCAAGTGGTGCCACATTCGTTGCAAGGGGCACCGCATACCACACCCAGGAGCTTGAAAGAATCATACTCGAGGCACTGAAACACAAGGGCACAAGCGTGGTGGAGATTATAGACTCGTGCCCCGTCTACTACGGAAGGCTAAACAAGATGAAGAGTGCTTCCCAGATGATGGAACTTATAGAAAAGGAGGGCACCGTGTCCGTAAAACAGGCGGATAAACTTCCACCAGAGAAGGTCAAGGGAAAACTCTTAAGGGGTATACTCCACAGGGAAGAGAGACCCGAATACTGCGAGGAATACCAGAAGCTCATCGAAAGGGTCTCTGGCAAATAAAACTTAAGGAGAGGGTTCAGCCATGGGATACAGGTATGAGCTCAGGTTCAGTGGTTCTGGTGGCCAGGGAATGATACTTGCAGGTATCATAATGGCAGAGGCTGCCTGCATATATGAGAACAAGATGGCGGTACAGAGCCAGTCCTATGGGCCAGAGTCAAGGGGTGGTGCAAGCAGATCAGAGGTGGTCATAAGTGACGAGCCCATAGACTATCCAAAGGCCACCAATATAGACTGCATGCTTGCTCTCACCCAGGAGGCATGCTCAAAGTACTACAGGGACATAAAAAAAGGCGGAATACTCCTTGTGGACACAGAGATGGTAACCGATGTGCCACAGGGAGACTTCAGGGTCTACCAGGCACCCATAATAGAGAGTGCAAGAGAGGTGTTCGGTAAAACCATAGTTGCAAACATAATATCCCTGGGCATGATAACAGAGCTTACAGGGGTGGTAAGCAAGGACGCCATAGAGAAGGCGGTGCTCTCAAGGGTGCCCGAGGCATTCAAGGACCTTAACAGAAGGGCACTCCACTTTGGATTCGAAAAGGCAAAGGAGCTTAAACAGAAGGAGTGAGCCTGCTGGACATACAACAAAGATTGACTATAATAATTTGAGGGAGGGTTAAACTGGCTAATCCTCCCTCTTTGTTTTCCCGATAAAACACAGGAGAGACCAGTGGTTACCCACGATGTGATAGTGGTTGGTGCAGGGCTTGCGGGGATGCGCGCAAGCATAGAGATTGCCAGAGAGGGCCTCAGTGTGGGGCTTGTAAGCAAGGTGCATCCTGTAAGGAGCCATTCTGTGGCAGCCCAGGGCGGGATAAACGCAGCCCTTAAGCCCACAGACTCCTGGGAAAACCACATGTTCGATACCGTAAAGGGCAGTGACTACCTTGGAGACCAGGACGCAATAGAGGTGCTCTGCAGAGAGGCCCCTGAAGATATAATGGAGCTTGAACGCATGGGGGCCATATTCAGCCGTGATGAGGAGGGCAACATAGCACAGCGCCCCTTCGGAGGACAGGGCTATCCCAGAACATGTTACCTTGCAGACAGAACAGGCCATGCACTGGTACACCTTATGTACGAGCAGTTGATGAAGTACAATGTGTTCCTTTACGAAGAATGGTATGTGGTAAAGATAGTGGTGGAGGATGGCACCGTAAGGGGTGTGGTTGCCCTTGAGTTTGCAACGGGTAAACTTCATCGCCTGCACTCAAAGGCGGTTGTTGTTGCAACAGGTGGCTACGGCAGGGTCTTTCGCTCAACAACCAATGCACTCACATCCACAGGAGATGGCATGGCACTGGCTCTGAGGGCAGGTGCAACGCTTATGGACATGGAGTTCGTGCAGTTCCATCCCACAACCCTCAAACGCACAGGTATACTCATAACAGAGGGGGCAAGGGGAGAGGGCGCTTACCTTATAAACTCCGAGGGCGAAAGGTTCATGAAACGCTATGCCCCCCAGAAGCTCGAGCTCGCAAGCAGAGATGTTGTATCCCGTGCAGAACAGCAGGAGATAGAAGAGGGCAGAGGGGTGGACGGCTGTGTGCTACTTGACCTGAGACACCTGGGAGAGGACAGGATAAACGAACGGCTTCCACAGATAAGAGAGCTTGCAATAGCCTTTGCAGGGGTGGATCCCGTAAGAGAGCCCATACCCATAAAGCCAGGGGTGCATTACTCGATGGGCGGGATTATGACAGATGTGTGGGGAAGAACCCCTGTGGAGGGGCTGTACGCCTGTGGAGAGTCTGCCTGTGTGAGCGTGCACGGGGCAAACAGACTCGGCGGAAACTCACTGCTTGAGACCATAGTGTTCGGCAGAAGGGCTGGCAGAAGCGCTGTGGAGTATGTAACATCCACACGCTTCAGACCCTTTCCAGACAGAGCCCTCGCAGAGGCTGCACACGAGATTGCCATAATCATGAACCGCACAGAGGGAGAACTCTTCAGCCCCATAAGGGAGGAGGCAAAGGCAACGATGGAGGCCCACTGCGGTATATTCAGAGACGAGGAAAGACTCAAAACAGGGCTTGAAAAGATAAGGGCACTCAGGGAAAGATACGAAAAAGGTGTTTTCCTCTCGTCAAGACAGGATAGCTACAACACAGAGCTTATAAACATACTGGAGCTCGGCAACATACTTGAGCTTGCAGAGGTGATACTACTGAGTGCCCTCAACCGAAGGGAGAGCCGTGGTGCACACTACCGCAGGGATTATCCCCACAGAGACGATAAAAACTGGCTCAAACACACCCTCGTAACCATAAAGGATGGCTCCTACACGATAGGATACAAACCGGTGGTTATAACCAGATTCAAACCAGCTGAACGAAGGTACTGAGGTATGGCAAAAAGGGTTAAGTTTATCATAAAGAGGTTTGACCCCGAGCTTCACAGAGACCCCTACTGGCAGGGCTACAGCCTGGATGTGGAAGAGGGCATGACAGTTCTTGAAGCACTCCTTAAGATTTCCACCACAGAAGACCCAACCCTCACATTCAGGCGTTCCTGCAGGAGTGCCATATGTGGCTCCTGTGCAATGACCATAAATGGCTATCCAAGGCTTGCCTGCAACACACAGGTTATGGAGGAGTACAGAAGAAAGGGAGAGGTGGTCATAGAACCCCTGAAAAACTACACCGTGCTTAAGGACCTTCTGGTGGATATGACACCCTTCTGGAACAAGATGGAAAGAATAACCCCGTATCTTATGCCATCAAGGGAGCCCGAGGGGGGCTGGAAGATAACAAAAAAAGATGAGGCCAGGATAGACAAGGCACAGCGCTGTGTTATGTGTGGCTCCTGCAACTCTGTGTGCAACACCCAGCAGATAGACCCACATTTTACAGGCCCCTCGGCACTGGTCAAGGCATGGCGGTTTGTGGGAGATGTAAGGGAAAAGGAGAAAAGAAAAAGACTACTGCGCCTGAGCGATGAACACGGCATGTGGGACTGCACAAGGTGTGTCCACTGTACAGAGTACTGCCCCAAGGGTGTGGAACCACTTGAGGCCATAGAAAGGCTCAGAGAAAGGGCCACACAGGAGGGCATATCAGACAACCCGGGGGCAAGACATGTTGAGGCACTCGTGGACTCGGTAAAAAGGGTGGGCAGACTCGATGAGGCAGCCATGACATTCAAAACCCTGGGACTTCTAAGAGCAATAGGGATGATTCCACTGGGGCTTAAGATGGAAATACACGGAAAGATGCCACATCCAATACTCTTTCCAGTCATAGAGAACATAGAAGAGGTGAGAAGGATATACAGAAAGATTCTCAAGGAAGAATAGGCCCATGGCAGAACTCAGATATGCATATTACCCTGGATGTGCATCACAGGCCATAACCAAGGAGGCAGACCTTACCACAAAAAAGTTCGCAAAGATTCTTAAAATAGAGCTTGTGGACATCCCTCTGCAAACTGCTGTGCTG
>JALUQR010000203.1:1715-2349 GCA_027017505.1 bacterium | reverse complement strand
CCTGAAGAAGCAGCCAACTTCCTGAGGAACGCCAGGATATAGATACAATAGTGTTCTTTCTGGAGAAGATTTCAAAGGACTGTTTAGACGCAGGCTTACCATATACAAAGGACCCTTCTTTAAGTATTATGCCCTTCAGGTCGAGAAGCCATGAGATATGACGTTCTGGCCAGGGTGATAGAATTTACAGACTCACTCGGGCCCCTTGAGGTGAGACTCTCAAAGGTTGCCAGACTGCTCGTGCAGGCTTTCCCTTTTGATCAGTGCTGTATATACGTGCTGGACGAGGAGGGAAGGTGCTTCAGGTTGAGCGTGGTCCATGGGAGTCGTAAAAGCCGTATAAACTCATATGATAGGGAAAGCGGTATTCCAGCACTGGTAAAGAAGAGAAGGCGGACCATATATGTATATACTCCGTGTGTCGATACTATAAGATGGGGGAAGGTAGAGGACAAGGGACTCAGGGGTTTCAAGACAGCTATCGTATACCCCCTTAAGGACGAGTCGAGATGGTATGGGGTGTTGTATCTCAAGTCCAGGAGTAAGGTAAGACTCACACCGGCAAGGAAGAAGTCTTTGAATGTCATAGCCCTTCAGCTTTCCTCGGTCTTTAAATGCGAGCACTATATAGACC
>JALUQR010000203.1:0-1705 GCA_027017505.1 bacterium | reverse complement strand
AAGAGCTTCTTCATGCAGAAAAGCTGCTTGCCCTCGGTGAGATGGCGGCAATGCTCTCCCATGAGATAAAAAATCCACTGGTAAGCATAGGCGGTTTTGCAAACAGGCTCAAGAAG
Organism: bacterium; assembly: GCA_027017505.1. Lineage (GTDB taxonomy): Bacteria > Desulfobacterota > GWC2-55-46 > GWC2-55-46 > DRQE01 > DRQE01. Next base: position 1,589 of record JALUQR010000203.1, on the reverse strand, counting down.
AAGCTATCTTCCAATTCTCCGTACATGCCCTATGTTGATCAGATAGTTAAGGAGGTCTCAAGACTCGAAGACATAATGCGCGGGATAGTAAGTTTTTCCAACAATAAGTTTGTAGAGTTCTCCAGGGAAGACATAAATAGTATCGTAGAGGAAGCACTCTTTGTTTTTTCTGATGTATTACGCAGGCAGGGTATAAAGATAGATATGAATCTCGATAAGAAACCTGCCTTCGTTATGGGAGACAGACAGCAGCTCAAGATAGCCTTTGACAATCTCATTGTCAATGCGATACAGTCTATGGCCAAGGGAGGAACGCTTTATATAACCACCTATAGTACCGATGAGTGGAATGTCGTAGAGGTATCAGACACCGGAGGGGGAATAGACCCCCAGGTGATAGGTAATATCTTCAACCCCTTCTTCACTACCAAAGAGCATGGTACGGGGCTTGGACTTGCTATAACATATACAATAATAAAGAGGCACAAAGGGGTTATAGATGTTACAAACAATATAGGTGTTGGTGTTACATTCTCGGTGAAGCTACCACATGCCAGCAGGGGACCCAGAGGGGTTAAGTTATCTGGTTGACCAGGATTGATAAATAGGGTAATAATTATAGTTTTAAAATAACGAGACTTATTATATATTAACTTTAAAGATAAAGGATGGGATAGAGAGATGAAAAGACGCGTTCTTGTGGTGGACGATGAAGAAGGGATAAGGCTCCTCTACAAGGAAGAACTTGAAGAGGAGGGTTACGAGGTAGAGCTTGCTGCCTCAGGCGAGGAGGCCCTTGAGAGGCTCGAGAAAGAGGATGACATCGATCTTGTACTGCTGGATATCAAGATGCAGGGTATGGACGGGGTTGAGGTGTTGAGGAAGATCAAGGAGCGGTGGAAGGACCTGCCGGTGATACTCTGTACTGCATATCCTCATTACAAACATGAATTTGGCACCTGGGCATCTGATGCATATGTGGTCAAGTCTTCTGATCTGCGTGAACTTAAAGATACAATAAAAGATATCCTGGCAAGGAAGTCATGATTCTTCTTACAGGTGGAACCGGATTCGTCGGGGGCAACCTTATAGATGAGCTGCTCAAGAGGGGTTACAGGGTAAGGTGCCTCGTGAGAGACCTTGTAAGGGCACGGTCCCTTGAACAGAAGGGCTGTGAGATAGTGCGCGGTGATATAAGGGATAGGGGCTCTATCCTCGAGGCGATAGACCAGGAGATAGATACAGCCATACACCTTGTGGGTATACTTACAGAGACCAGAAGGGTCTCTTTTGAAGATGTACATACCGAAGGTACGCGCAACGTGGTGGATGCCTGTCGGGAGAAGGGGGTGAGGAGATACATCCATGTGAGTGCCCTTGGCACGAGAAAGGATGCACGAAGCAGGTATCACAAGACAAAGTGGGCAGCCGAGGAGATTGTAAGGGGTTCTGGACTTGCCTACACCATATTCAGGCCCTCTGTCATATTCGGAAGGGAAGACAATTTTACAAACCTCTTTGCAAGGATTATGAAACTCTCTCCATTCATAATGATACCCGGTGATGGTACCAACAGGATGCAGCCCGTC
>JALUQR010000202.1 GCA_027017505.1 bacterium | reverse complement strand
TGCTGGAGCAGACCAGCCAAGCCTTCTCATCCTCTCCCCCTCCTGGACTCAATACTGCGCAGTGTGAGAAACAGAAACAGCAGTGTAAAGTTCACATAGTAGAGTATGTCCTCTGTATCGAGCACACCCTTTGCAAGGCTTTCAAGGTGTTCTGTCATTGATATATAGGAGATAAACCTTCCAAGCCCCGGTGGTGTAAACAGCAGGGAGTAGCTGAGAAGCCAGAATATGAGCAGTGCGCCAAAGGCCAGTGTTGCGGATATTATCTGGTTTTCTGTAAGTGAGGATGTGAACATCCCCAGAGAGATGAACGCCACACCCAGAAGAAACAGCCCCAGATAACCCGTAATTATGGGGCCAATCTCTGGCTCACCGAGAATAATAAGCAGTACAGGATATGTGACAGTTGAAAGAAGCATCACGCCGAAGACCGCCACACAGGCAAGAAACTTTCCAATGAGCACCTCCACATCCTTTACGGGGTATGTGAGCAGAAGCTCTATGGTGCCCTGTTTTTTCTCCTCTGCAAAAAGGCGCATCGTGAGAAGTGGCATCATAAGGAGCATAATCATGCTTATGTTGCCGAAAAGGGGCCTCACAACACTCTCGTTTATGTTCAGAAGATTATACTGCCTTGCGATTATGGGGTTTGTCTCTGCCTGAAAGCTTATGAGCGAGAATGTGGCAAGTATGTTGTAAAAGAAGTATCCGCTTATTATGAGGAATATGGTTATTACCACGTAGGCAATGGGCGAGGTGAAGTAGGATTTAAGCTCTTTCGAGAAGATAAGGTATATATTCCTCATTGTACCATTCCTTCCTCCTTGGTGATGAGCCGTATGAATATGTCCTCAAGGCTTAGCTCCTGTGTTTTCATCTCAACGAGCTCCCAGTGGTTGTTCACAATTACCCGTGGTATCTCTGCCCTGGGGTCTTCACCCCTTTCGAACTCCACGCTCATTGCGATACAGCCATCGTCCCTTCTGCGGTCTATGACCACCTTTTTTACCCCTTTTATGGTCTCCAGTTTTTCTCTTATTACATCTGCGGGTCCCCTGACACCGATGGCCACCCTTCTTGCTCCCTGCACTCGTGCGGTGAGGTTATCAGGGGTGTCCACTGCAACGAGTTTTCCCCTGTTTATTATTATAACCCGTTTGCATATCATGCTCACCTCTGGCAGTATGTGGGTGGAAAGTATCACCGTGCGTCTTCCCGCAAGCTCTTTTATGAGTTTTCTTATCTCTATTATCTGTCTGGGATCGAGCCCTATGGTGGGCTCATCGAGTATGAGCACTTCAGGGTCATTGACCAGTGCCTGTGCAAGCCCCACCCTCTGGCGGTACCCCTTCGAAAGCTCCTTTATGATGCGCTCTGCCATGTGTTCTATACCGCAGTCTCCCATAACCTTTTTAACCTTTTTGTCCACCTCCTGCGGGTCCACGCCCTTAAGGCCTGCAACGAACCTGAGGTAGTCCCTGACCTTCATGTCCAGATAAAGTGGCACGCTTTCTGGCAGGTAGCCTATCCTTTTTCTCACTTCGAGGGATTCGGTAAAGCAGTCAAACCCTGCGACCCTTGCGCTTCCACTTGTGGGTGGGAAGAAACAGGTGAGTATGCGCATGGTTGTGGTCTTTCCAGCCCCGTTCGGGCCAAGAAAGCCGAGAATCTCGCCCTTCTCCACACTGAATGTTATACCGTCTATGGCTCTGAAGTCCCCATACTCTTTTGTAAGGTTTTCTACCTCTATCATAGCCCTTCCTGCTGATACCTGTACGCCCCTGGTGCGGTTCTTCCCCTGAGTGCCATCTCTATGGGTCTTTTCTCCACCGGTACATCGAGGAACTCTATCAGTGCAACATCGTTTTCAAGCAGTTTCTTAAGGTCCTTCTTTCTCCAGTCTCCCTCCCAGTTTCCAACCATTGCGTTCCACACCTGTATTATTGCTATGGCCTCTGCATCTGTAAGCTGTTTCACATCCACTGTGCCCTTTTTCTGTGCTATGTCTATGTACTTTTTCATGTAGTGCACCACCACTATGAAGGGTGGCCCGCACCTTGAACAGTACTTTAACATCTTCTCCTCGCTGTGGCAAGTGGTACACCTTGTGTATGCCAGTTTCACCGCCTCTTCAGGTGTATACTCAAGATAACCCCTTGCCTTAAGCTCCTGCCTTACCCTTTCTTCCACTGGATTGGGCACAAACACCACCGCCAGCACCACACCTATGATTACCACAACAGCTATAATCACGCCCTTTTTCATCATGACACACCTACCCTCAAAAAAGGCGGGGTAATTCTCCAGTGAAGAATTACCCCCCTCTTTTTTTTACCAAAAGGGTGAATAAGAAACCCTCTGTGTTAGCCTATCAGTAACCCTTCTTTACCTTCTTTGCCACATCTTCGGGTTTCTTCCTGAGGCCACCCTCCACGAACTTGCCACCTTCTATAACACCACGGCCACCGAGCAGTGCCTCAAGCATCTCCTGTGCTTCCTGAAACTCCTCACTCTGTGCTGCGTTCAGTGGTGTTATAGCGTTGGCCTTGGATTTTGGATTGAACGATGACTTTGGATTAAGGTAATCCTTGAGTGTCTTTGGTGGAGGCACATCTGCCATGGCCCTTATGAAAGCGATTATATTCCATATATCCTGGTCCTGGAGCACATTACCCCATGCTGGCATCACGGGTGAAAGGTCAACAGCCTCGCCACCGCCTTTTATGGCCATGAACAGCTCAAGGTTTGTCTTTTTGTTCATATAATCGCCTTTTGTGAGTATCCTTGGTTTGGGGTCAAGCAGATATGCACTTGGCCCGTCACCCTGCAGTGTCCAGCCGTGGCAGTCCACGCAGTACATGTAATACCACTGTTTGCCCTCGTTAGGATCTGCTCCTGGCACCAGAGTCTTATCGAACTTTGGAGACCAGTTATGCACCCACTGGTTGTAGACCTTCTCACCAGGGGCCGGCTTTTTCACCCTGTCCCAGAGCTCTGTCTTGCCTGTAACCATGCCGTATCCGCTATCGCCTCTTGTGAGCTTTGTGTTTGGCGTTCTCTTGCCCACACCTGTAAGGTAGTCGTAGGCACTTATACCATAGGTACTTCCTGCAATACCCTGCATCATGTTCATGGCCTCACGCTCGAAGTTCTCTCTTGCCTTCTTCAGCACCCTGTCGGGCTGAACAGGACACTCCACTTTTCTGCCCTCAACGGTACATCTCTTCTCCGCAGCTATGGCATAAGAAAAGCTCAGAACAGCCGTAAATAGTGCAACCATTAACACTGACAGATATTTTGTCCTCATCTTCTTTCACCTCCTTTTTATTAAGTTCCTTTTTATATTTGTTGAAAAAACTACTCCTTCCACATCCCCAGCACCACACTGCTATCCACCTTTACTATTCCGTTCCTTCCCACATCCCCAATCCACACCCTGCCGTCTGTATCCACCCTTATGTCAATCGGCTGGGTGCCCTTCTTGAGTATGGTGAGCTCAAAGAAGCTCTCCTTTTCGGGGTTGAACACCCCTATCTTTCCCTTCCTCCTGATCGAAAACCACACATTACCCTTTTGGTCCACTGATATACCCTCTATCACTCCTCCACCTGGCAGGGGGAAGCTCTTAAAACTCTTTTTGTTTATGTCAAACATCATCAGCTCCTGTTTGCGCCTTGCGGAAAACCATATCCTGTCCATCTGGTCTATGGCCATATCAATTGGCATGGGAAACTTAACTGGTATCTCTATCTCTTTTATCTCTTCGGTGGATGGCTCAAGCATGCCCAGTTTACTGCCCTGACTCTCTATAAACCACACCCTGCCCCCGCTGTCCACCCCTATACCAGTGGGTCTGCTCAGAGGCGTTGGTATGGGATATTCCCTGAATGTCTCTGTTTCGGGGTCAAACATACCTATATTGTTGCCGTAGAACTGGGTGAACCATATTCTGCCCTTCCTGTCCACGGTGAGTCTGTAGGGGAAGCTCTCCACGGTGGGCACATCGTACTCCTTGAAGCTTCCTGTTTCAGGGTCGAATCTGCCTATCTGGTTTGCATCCTGTTCGAGAAACCACACAATCCCCTGCTGGTCTATCACAATGTCAAAGGGCACACTGCTCTTTGTGGGTATTCCGTACTCTATAAAGCCCTCTGTGGACGGGTTGAACCTGCCTATCTTGTTTGCGTTGGTCTCAACAAACCATACATAGTTGTTGCTGTCCACCACGATTCGGGATGGAAGCGAGTACGGTGTGGGCACCTCGAAGAAGACGAATGTGTCAGCCCAGGCAAGTCCACTCCAGAATATTCCCATGGCAAGCATAATCTCTATCTGTCTTCTCCTTATCATCTCACACTCTTCTTTCTCGTTGAGTAGAGATACACGGCCACACCTATTATGACCACTCCGAGTGCCACAAATATCCATCCGCTGTGTCTGTTCTTCTCCTGTAATGGTGTGCCCTCTTCTTCTGCTGGTGCGATTGCTCCTGTCTTCTCGAGAGCCTCACTGACCCTCTTTATATCCACCGTGCCGAGTTTCTTTGCCTCTGTGGATGTCTCTGCAAACCATACCCTCTCTCTTACCCTGTCCACCACTATGCTACCAGGCAGGCTGTTGAATGTGGGTATGGGATATTCGTCTATCCTTGCGGTCACGGGGTCAAACCTTCCCACCTTGTTACCCAGGTATTCCACGAACCACACAATGCCATCCCCGTCTATGGCAAGTGAGTTTGGCAGTCCCCTGGGTGTGGGTATTATAAGCTCATTGAAGACCTTTCTTTCGGGATAGAACACCCCTATCTTGTTTGCGCTCAGCCCTGCAAACCACACCCTGCCCTCATCGTCCACACTTACTGCCACGGGGTTAAAAAGCGGGGTTGGTATCTCGTATTCCTCGAACCGTCTATCCCTGACGCTGAATCTTGCTATCCTGTTGCTGTTTGCCTCTGCAAACCATATGTTGCCACTGTCATCCATAACGAGCCCTCTTGGATATGCATTGGGCGTTGGTATGGTGAACACCTCTACACTTGAATCCTTCGGGTTGAACCTGCCCAGTCTGTTGGCATTCACATCTATGAACCACACATTGCCTTCTCCGTCCACCACCATCTCTTCGGGTATGTGTCCACCCTTAAGGTCGTATCTTTCGAACCTGCCCTCCTCTGGTAGCAGTCTTCCAAGAAAGTCTGTTCTCTCCACATCTTCGGCCCATCTTCTTACGGAAAACCATATGGTCCCGTCCTCTGCTATGGTGAACTTTTCAGGGCCCACATTTCCCCATTCTTCTGGTATCCTGTGGGGTGTGAACCTCTTTTTTTCAGGCTCGTAAAGCACTATAGACTTTCCCACCTTTTCTGTGAACCACACATTGCCCCTTTTGTCCACCCTTACCTCTCCTGGAGAGCTCACACCCTCTGGCACCGTTATCTCCTCTATCAGTTTGACATCTTCTGCCATCGCATATTTATATACTGTTCCAAGTATGAGCATCTCTAACAGGATAATGTGAAAGATCGCCCTTTTTACCATGTCATCGTTGGCTCGTACATGTGTCTTAACTGCCAGTTTGCATCCTTATAGGTTTCCACGCCACCTATGGCCAGCGTCATCTCCTCACCCACTGTCTTTCCAGCCCTGTATTTACCCACCTCAATCTGCCTTTTGCGTTCCACCCTGTAGTATTCGCCCATCTTTGCGGGTGGAAGTGCCTGTCTTGCACCCATCATGGGGTTATGACACGACATACATCCGTATACCTTTGCGGGAGAGCCCGCCCGCCAGAAGACCACCGCTGATATTACAAAAAACACCCCTACCCCTACTGCAAGTGCCACCTTCTTTGCCTTAGGAAGCCTTTCTCCTGGTGTCCACCTCTTATCGAATATAAAGGGCACAAGCAGAAGAAACACCAGAAAGAGCAGTGGAAGCCAGAAGGTAAATATACTTCTTACAAGTGCCCATTCCTCGCCAGGGAAATACCAGAATGGAAGAAACAGCACCAGCAGATACCACTCTGGCCCAGGTATGTAGGTACCCTCGTCTGGAAGTGGTGGCATGTTCACATCAGATGGAAACATGTAATAATAGGAGAGTGCCACCGCCACAATCAGCACAAGGACCACCAGCCCGCCTGCCTTCACCACATGCTTTGGCCAGAAGGAGTAAAACTCCTGCGGGTACGGTGGAGCGTATCTTGAATCCCTTATATCTTCCCTGCCTTCCATATCAAAAAACCTTACAGTGGCCCTGATATACCGTGTTTTCTAACCATCCTGAAGTGAAACCACAGAAGCACCATCAGCAATAACGGAAGAATCCATATGTGCGTTATGAACCCCCTGTTTATGGTAAAGGTATCAAGTATGAGATTGCTCAGATACTCACCTATAACGGGCCATGTTGCAAGGTAATCCACCCATATTGCAAAAGACCAGTATGCCTTCCAGTCCCATGGCAGAAATATACCTGTGAGAAGTATGAGGAACACCACTATAAACTGTGAAACCCCTGTAACCCAGTTGAGCTCCCGTGGTCTGCGATAGGCCTTGTGGTAGAACACGCTCACCATGTGTGTGAATATCGTTGCCATGAGAAAAGTGGCTCCCCATCTGTGAAGATTTCTGAACAGCCACCCAAGTGTAACCTCATTGCTCATCCTGTTTATGCTCTCAAGGGCAAGCTCTGGGTCTGGCACATAGAAGAACAGCATGAACACCCCGCTTACCACCTGCAGGAGTATCAGAAAGAATGACAGTCCACCAAAACAGTAAAATATGTTAACATGAGCAGGTATTGGTTGAGCCTTTTTCTGCTGTATCCATTGCTTAAGCCCCGTTCTCTCGTCAAGCCAGTCCAGAAGCCCCATCTTTCAGAAACCTCTACTGGTTCTTTGTGTATTTCTGGTCATCCACTGTTTCTCCTGTAAAGTCCACCTTCCAGCTATTGCTCTTTCTATCGAACCTCAGGGGTATAGCTGTCTTCACCGTGTATGTGCCACCGAACATGGATGCCATCTGATACTCTATGTTCACATCCGCGTGGTCGTCCTTTATGGTGCTACCCACCACATTCACCTCAAGGTCTGGTGGATACTTCCTCACTATGGCCTCAAACCTCTCTTTACTCAGCTTGCACCTTTCATCCACCAGCTTGTATGCCTCTGCTATGGCTGTTGGTCCGCCCTCTTTTATGTAGGCGTAGAACCTCTTTATAACACTCTCGGGACTTTCAACAGCCCCGGTATCTACTCTGCTCTCTCCGCAACCTGCAAGCAGAAGACCACCCGCAAGCAGTATCGCGGTAAAGAGTCTTGCTACCCCTTTCTTTGTGAGCATCTTTTAATCCACCTCTTTTTACGCGGGTATCTGCCCCCTCTTTTTATGGAAGGATGTCCGCCCGGGAAGGGATGATACCCCTTCCCGGACAGCACACCTCTTCTTTATATATATCAGTGTGTTACCACCTTGGCCTTCTCCAGGCCGTCTTCAAGAAGCCCTGGTACATCCTGGGCCTTATCGTACTCACCCACTGCAAGGTTTGCAGGGCCTTTCTCGGGATCATCCACGAAGAATGTTGCCCTCATCTCCAGGTGCAGTGGTCCGCAGAAGTGCTGACAGTAGATCTCGTACTCGCCAGCCACATCCG